>PLYZ01000071.1 GCA_003151935.1 Candidatus Dormiibacterota bacterium
AGGTACTGGACGCCGATCACCTTGTGGTCAAGGCTGAGGTTCAGGTAGCGCCAAACGCCGCGGTGTTCATCGCCGGCGGACTGCGGGGAGATGGGCCAGCCGAACAGGCGCGCCAGCGGATAGTTGGCGAAGCCCAGCCCGACCAGGAACATGATCGTGCCGAACGTGTAGCCGAGCAGCACGCCTGTGTTGAGACCGTCGTTGAAACCGAAGCTGTTGCCCAGCTGCACGCCCGCCCAGAAGGCGACTGCAGCGAGGATGATGGCCGTCAGGAGGTTGGTGGGGAGCACCATCTGGCGCTCGCTGGTCTGTAGCGCGGGTCCGCCGTTTCCCAAAGTTGCCGTGGCCATGCTTACGTCCCCTTCGCCCGCGGGCTTGGAAAGTAGAACGGCGCATAGGGTGGCAGGGTCAGGTCTGAGTCCGTCTGCTGCAGGTTGGCGACCCAGGTCGCGAAGTCGGCCTGGCTGACCACGGAACCGTCGGCATCGCTCATGTTTCCGTGCCAGATTCCGCAGAGCTCGGCGCAGCGGACCGTGAACGATCCTGTGCGCGTCGTCGTGAGGTAGGTGATGTTGTCAACCCCTGGGTTCGCGTCGGCCTTCACCCCGAGCTGATAAGCCCAGAACGAGTGGATGATGTCGGTGGAGGTGACGTGGAGCACGACGTTCGCATCCACCGGCAGCATCAGGTGCAGTGACTCGACTCCGGCATAGTCGGGGTAGCGGTAAGTGAAGTACCACTGCTGGGCGATCACCTGGACCTGCAGGGCGTTGGCTTCCGTGGGGCCCACCGATCCTGTCGCGGCCAGTGACGGCTGGTTGGACGATGCGAAGTTGGTGCCGTTGGCCCTCCCCGCGAGCTCGCCGATTCCGATGCCGGCGAGGATCAACACGATCACCGCGGTGATCGCAACCCAGGCCACCTGCACCCGGAAGTTGCCATGGCTTGGAGGCCCGTCCTCGAGGGCGCCACGCGTCTGCCGGAAGGCGAATGCGGAGTAGAGGACGAACAGGACGACTCCGATGAACACCGGCGTCGAGATCACAGTCATGAGCTGAAGCAGCCCGCTCTCGTCGATGGATTGCTGAGATTGGTCGCCTGGCGGAAGTCTGAGCTGCAGCGCGATCAAGACTCCGACCACGCTGAGCACGGCCCAGGCAATGAGGAGGCGAAGAGCGTGTGTGCGGGTTGGTTCGGTCACGCGGCTACTGGACGACTAGAAAGCCGGCCATGTAGCCGAGCGTCTGCATGGGACCGCCGTTGCCGTAGATGGTGCCCGCCCCGCAGGGGACGAAGCACTGCCAGTGGTAGACGCCGGCCTTCCCGGTCTTGAACGAGAAGGTGATGACGTTCATGCTGCCGGCGGGGGCGGCGTCACTGATGGCCTCCAGCGGTACGAAGACGCCGAGGTCCGGGATGGCGAATGTGTGGGCGGCGGTCGCCGGGTCGGCGATGGCGCTGAAGTCCCCCTCCTGCGGGTTGCCCTGGTCATCGAAGTACGTCATATGGAACTTGCCGTCGACGATCCCCCTTGCCTTCGCCCAGAACGGGTTCCGCAGCCCGGAAGCACCATCCTCCTGGTCGATTTGCACGGTCACCACGGAGTTGGCCGGGACCTTGAGGATCGTCGTCGGAAGGTAGCTGACCCAGGAGGGATTGGGATCATTGGGGCGAGGGAAGGTGATGGCCGAATCCACTGAGGCCACCGTCTCGAGATGGATGAAAGCGCTCTGAGCTGGTTGATTCCCCTGAGCGACCGTTGCCGGGGATGCGGTCAAAGACCCCGGACCGCGCACGACGAAGTCGCCGATGAAGAGGGCAACCAGAGCGGAAAGGATTCCGACTGTGAGCACGAGCACCACGACGCGCGTTGCGGTCCCCCGGTTACTTTCCCCCGCAACCATCGGGGCGAAGATAACAAACCTTCAATAACTTGTAAATCCCCAAAATTGGTTGTAAGAAAATTGAAATTTGTTGGGAAACTTCGAAGGACACCGGATTAAGGAACCGAGAGACGGCGCCGGTGCGTCAGCCCGCTTCGAGCAACCTCACATCGCCCTCGACCGACGCCACGTCGGGCACATCGGCGAACGCGACCCGCTCCTGGCCGCTGCGATCGATGAGATAGATGATCGAGCTGTGCGCCAGGTCCCCGTTGGCCACCTGCACCCCGACGCCGTAGCTGTCCCATACGCTCGAGAGCTCTGGCCTCGTACCGCTGAGCCAGTAATACCCGCCCTTCAATCCGTGGGCGCTGGCAAAGGTCGCGATGGTGGCCGGCGTGTCCGCTTCCGGGCGCACGCTCACCACGACGACGGAGAAGTGCGCGCCCGATCCGAGGTCGGATTGAACCGTCCCCAGCAGGCTCGCCTGGAGAGGGCAGAGATTGAGGCACTGCGTGTCCAGGAAGGTCAGCGCGACCACTCGACCTCGGAGCTGGGAGGGCGAAATCATCGCGCCTTGCTGGTCGCGCAGCGTGAAGGACGGAGCCGACACCGAAGGGTTGAGGATCAGGCCGCCGCTCAGGCTCGGCGGTGGCGGCGGCTTTGCGAAGAGCCGTGGCGCAGCCACCCCGACCAGGGTGCCGGTGACGGCCGCCAGCGCCACCAACCACACGGTCAGGTAGATCCTCCACTGTCGCTGGGTCAACCGCAGGCTTGCCATGCTGAGTCTCGACAGAAGGATAAGCCCGGCTGTCGCGCTCCGCGTTTGCGCCGGCTCGGTGTTACCCGCCCGGGTACTGGGAAAAGGTGAGCACCCGACTAGACCCCAATCGACTCGACCGCGAGCTCGCGCGGCGCGGCTGGAATGCCACGGACCTGGCGAAGGCGTCAGGCATCAGCGCGGGCACGATCTCAGCGGCGCGCCGGGGACGGCCTGTGTCCAACGCGACGGTGTGCAAGATCGCCGATGCCCTGCGCGCCGCTCCGATCGTCGCCGGGGTGGACGGCCTGCTCGAGCCCGAGCACGCCTCTCCGCTCAACGGGAGCCAGCCCGTCTCTTAGCCGGCGCCCTCGTTCCGCCTCACGCCCCGGTGGCCTGCAGCTGCCTCAGGATCATGCTCTGGGCCTCATTGATCGCGTGGACCTCGACGGTCAGCTTGTGGACCGCGGTCAAAGTTTCGTGATCGGCTTCGGCCCTCGCGTCGTTGGTGGCCTGAATCACGTTCTGCCCGACGATGATGATCGGCAGCAGGACGAGCTGGAAGAACGTCTGGGCGATCCAGGCGATGATGATGATGACGGACTTCGACTGGATGGCTGCCGGCAGAGAGACGACGGCGATGGTCGCGAACAGGTAGGCGATCCACATCGTGCCGACCGTCTTGGTGATCCTCACTGCGAGCCAGGTGTTGAAGCGCGCGAGGGTCCCCGTGCCATGGACCGTTTCGTGGGCGTCATGACTCAGAACCAGGCGGTGCTGAAGAGTTGGTGGGCGCGGGGTGACGTCGGGGGAGTCGATTTCGGGGCTGCTCACATTTCCTCCTTCGTGTTTACGTGCCGGGTGAATCGTGGTGTCGGTGCTCGTGTTCGTGGTCTTCCCCTTCGTCGAGCGGGGGGCCGACGACAGTGTGCTTGTGGAGCGCGGTGCCGGGGTCCATATGGATCTCCAGCCGGGCGGCTGGGACCTCGTGGCAAACATCCCCGGCGTTGTGGAGCCCGTCGGCCAGCACGCTCGCGGATCCGCTGCTGACCGAGGCGGTGATCTCCGCTGTGGCGGCGATGCCCAGCGCAACAGCGCTGGCTACGACAGCCCCGACCGCGTCCTTGTTGCCGTAGTCGGCGGACGAGTGGGTGTGACCGGCGCTCAGGACCAGACCGCCGCGACGGAGTCGATGACGCCGGCCGACTGAGCGTGGCCGGCTCGTGCGGACATCACGCGATGGGCGGGATCCAGGACGTTGCTGCCGATGGCCTTTCGCGCTGCAGCATCAGGGCTGATCACGACCGATCGGATGCTCGGTCCAAGAGAGGCGAGCTGGTTGCGGATGCTGCCGCTCCGGCGCAGCGCATACGTGATCGGCGCCAGGACGACGACGCGGTCGCATCCCGCTGCGAGGTCGGCGTTGGTGGCGGAGCGCACACCGCCATCTATGTACCGGCGTCCGTCGATCGTGATCGGGGGCCAGACCAGCGGGACGGCGCAGCTGGCTGCGACCGCGTCAGGCAGTGGAACGCCGCTGCTGCGATCGAAGATCCTCAACTCTCCCGTCAAGGCATCGACCGAGGCGATGAGCAGCCGGCGCTCCGGCCATTCGGCGCTCGGCAATCGCCGCTCGATCACGGCCCGGCGCTCCGCTTCGGGAACCGTCCTGGCTTTCAGTGCAGCGCGCCCGATCCGCGCGCGAGCGTGCTGTTCGTCGCCGGGCCAGAGCAACGTTGCCACGAAGCGCAGCATGGTGGTCGCGCCCATTCTCGCGGCGATCTCGCCAGTCGCGTCGGTGAGCTGTGCGGCATAGAGGTCCGCCAACGACGCGCCGCTCAGAATCTGTGCGCCGACCACTGAGCCGGCGGACGTGCCGACGACGAGATCCGCGGACGTCAACTCGATCCCCGCCGCGGCGAGTCCCGCCAGCATGCCGGTCTCCCAAGCGATACCGGTTACACCACCACCGCCCAGCACGAGCGCCCGCCCGCTGGTCGCCATGCGCAAGACGTTAGATCAAGGACAATTTCCCCGCCATCATTTCGCTGCTTCGGAACGCGCGGAGCGCGGCGCCCAGGATCCTCGCCAGCGCTTCAGCCCTGGTCCTGACGGCGGTCGCTGTCCTTTACGCGACCATCGTCACGGATACATCCCAAGGCCAACAGGGGCAAGGCATGGCAACCAGGACTCAGCTTCTGCTGGCGGTGCTGGTGATCTCGGCGGCTTCGACCTGGCTGCTCGCGGCCCGGCCGCCGAGCCGGGCAGTCCGCATCGCAACAACCGTTTCGTGTGGATTCAACCTCATCTGGATCTTCAGCTTCGCCGGCCTTCCGGTGGTTGTGGCCAGCCTTCTTGGAGCGCTGGTTGCAACTGTCCCCGGTCCTCGCCGGCTCAGCGCGATCTTGATCGCCGTGGCAGCGACTGGATTTGGTCTTGGGCTGGTTGTGCTGAGGCTGACTCAGCCGCCCGGTGAACACATCTTCGGCTGAGAGTCAAACGGTATGAAGGTCACGATTGCCGCTGAGCCGTTCGATTCACCTGACGCCCGCCGCTTGATCTCGGCGCTCGACGCGCACCTGTCCAGCCGTCATCCGCCTGAGCAGAGGTTCGGGCCGAACCTCAAGCCGGAGCAGCTGGCGGCGGGGCTTGGCACGTTCGTCGTGGCGCGCGTGGATGGACGGGCGGTCGGCTGCGGCGCCGTTCGGCTGCTGGACGAAAGCACGGTGGAGGTGAAGCGCATGTACGTCGAGCCGGAGCTGCGCGGTCGGGGCGTCGCAAAGGACGTCCTTGCTTATCTCGAAGCCGCCGGCCGGGAGCTCGGCGCGCAGCGCTCGGTCCTCGAGACGGGCATCTACCAGGACGAGGCGATCGGCCTTTACCGCTGGGCGGGATACAGCCAGGTCGAGTGCTGGGGCGAATACTTCGGATCGCCGACCAGCGTCTGCTTCGAGAAGAAGATCTAGTGCGATGCTGGGTTACCTGCGGCGCAAGACCATATGGCTGGGCGTAGCGCTTCGCGAGGCGAGCTCGGCGCAGCCCCAAGCCCACTGGTCGATCGTTCGACGCACCTTTGAGCTTTGGGCGTCCGACGTCAGCCGGGGCAATTTTCGAACCACGGGAGGGCAGGGCCGGCCTGGGTCCTCGAACTGAGCGCTCCAGGCGATTCCAGGTGGAGTAGCTACGACGCTGTGGTCGTGGTCAGTGCGATCAGCGGGAAAATGTCCGCCGCCGGCGTCGGGGGAAACAACTAGGCCGAGGCTTTACAGCCTCTCATGTATTCGCGGGTGGTCTGGGGTTGGGGGGGACGCAGTCTTGCGACCAGGTCACCCTCGCCGTAGGCTCAGGCCATGAGCGTGCGACCGGCTGCGCGGCGACCGGTGGCGATCGCCCTTGGTGCGCGCACGAACCTTGCGCTTCTCGCGCTTCTTTCCGTCGCGTTTCTCACCGGCTGGATCGCGTTCGCCTACGCCACAGCGCCGGCGCGATGGTCGCTCGTGCTGCACGCGGCCGGCGGATTCGCAATCCTGGCCATGCTGCCCTGGAAATCGATGATCGCGCGTCGCGGGCTCGGCCGGCCCCGGCCAGGCCGGTGGGCGTCAACCCTTCTCGGCGTGCTCGTGCTGATCTCACTCGTGGCCGGACTCCTTCACTCCACGGGCCTGCTCATCTATGTCGGTCCGCTCACGGCGATGGACTTTCACGTCGGGGCCGCGATTGCGGCCGTACCGCTCGCGATCTGGCACGTTGTCTCGCGCCGCGTGCGCCTCCGCCCTACCGATCTCTCGCGGCGCAACGTCCTTCGCGGCGGAGCCGTCGCGGCCGGGGCGGTCGCTGCCTACGCGGCCAGCGAGATGGTCGTGAGGGCAACCGGGATGCCGGGCGCTGCACGGCGCTTCACCGGCTCGTATGAGGCGGGTTCACTCCAGCCGGGCCTGATGCCGATCAGCTCGTGGATGTTCGACGCGATCCCACAAATCGACCAGTCGACGTGGCGGCTGCCCGCGGGCGGTCGCGAGTGGTCGTATGACGAAATCTCTGCGTTCGACGACCGGTTGACAGCGACGCTTGATTGCACCGGCGGTTTCTTCTCGACGCAGGAGTGGGCCGGCGCCCGCCTGGATCGCTTGATCGGCAAGACGGATGGCGCGTCGATTCGCGTCGTGTCGGCCACGGGATACGACCGCCGCTTCCCCATCGAGCGGGCGAGCGCGTTGTTGCTCGCGACTCGTTTCGGTGGCCAGGCGCTCGACCCTGGTCATGGCTTTCCGGCGCGCCTTGTCGTGCCCGACGCGCGCGGTTTCTGGTGGGTCAAATGGGTCAGCGCGATCGAGGTCGACGACATGCCCCCCTGGTGGCAGTCCCCGTTCCCCCTTCAGTGAGTACCGAGGGGTTCAGGCCGGAGGTTGGTCGGCGAGAGCGGCTTCGATCACGTCGGCGGCTCGGAGATCGCCCGGTTGCGCGCGCTCGCGGAGCCGGTCGGCGACGCGTCGCTTGGTCTCTGGCGTGCCCGCCGGGCCGGTCTTGAACTTGATCTGGCTGTGGACGACACGCAAGCGCATCGTTGCGAGCCGCCGCAGGCGCGGTCCATAGAAATCGCCGATCTCGACTGGCTGGTAGGAGGCGCCCGGCTCATAGGAGGCCAGGAGCCGGCTGAGGGCGCCTGCCACGTCGACCGGATCCGTCGACGTTCGCTCGACGTCGCACTCGAACGCAACGGCTCGGAAATGGAGCGTGGCTCGGCCGGCATCCTGCTCGTCGACCCAGTAGTGCGGCGACCAGGCGAGAAAGTCAGAGACGAAAAAGGTGACACGAGGATTGGCGAGGACTGCGTCAAAGGTGGGGTCGGCCTGTACGCAGTGCAGCTCGATGATATCGCCGGTCTTCACGAACGGCAGGATGCTGACCTGCGGATAACCATCCGGGGAGCAGGCGATCAGAGTACCGTGGCGCATCTGGGCCACAAACCGTTCGGCGGCCGCAAGATCGGGCGGATAGTTTGAGCTGGCAAACACGGTAGTTAGTCTGCCATCACGCTCCACCTCAGGGCAGCCGATCGCGAACATCGCGAACGACTACCTGGAGGCGGATCTAGAGGCGAGCGTCGCTAGTGGGCCGCGGCGACCTTCGTGTCGTGGTGGATGACCTCGCCGTCGTGCCACTCAGGCTCAGCCGCGAGCAGCTCCTGCATCTGGTGGAAGCGCTTCGTCTGGTCAGTCGAATCCGCGAACTTCTTGTAGGCGCCCTTGCTTTCGAAGATGGTGGTGACGAAATGAACGTTCGGGTCGGCATCGGACTTGAACACGTAGGTCGCGACGTGACCCTCTCGATGAGCCGTCGATCCTTCCATCACCTGCATGATTTTCTCTTCAGCGCCGGGCTTCAGCTTCATCTTGGCTATGGTTCCGTACAAGGCAACCTCCTCGCCCATAGGGCGACCCCAGCGGGGGATTGGTGTCCATCGACACTGTGGGGCGGCTGACGGCCGCCGGTAGTTCCCGACTGTACGCGCGCAAGCCCACCAGTGCCCATAGAGTTTGGGCACCCGCGGGATACATGACAGAAGCCCCCCGAGGGTGACGCCTAGAACTTCACCCCTTACGAACGCCCAGGGGGCCCCCGCAGCTTGATTGTATGGTCCCCTCCGGAGCCTGCCTTTCTAGCGAATGGGGGGTTGCCAGGCTACATCTGGTGGGGTTGAACGCCATGTGGCGCGCTGTTCACCGCAGCTTCTGCTTCAGCTCCAGGGCGCGGTTGGCCTCGTCGAGCTCGACATAGAGACGGCGAGTCCTCAGCAGGTTGCGGACCCGAAGGACCACCTCCTGGCGGTCGAGTGGCTTGGTCAGAAAGTCATCGGCACCGAGGAGAAGGGCGCTGTTCCGGGCGGTCCGGCCGGTGTCTCCGGTCAGCACTATCACCGGGAGGAAGCCGAGGCTCTCGCGAACGCTGCGCAGGTTTCTAAGGATCTCGAGACCGTCCGGCTTTGGCATGTGCAGGTCGAGCAGCATGATGTCCGGCTCGAACTCGATGAAGACGCGCTCGACCTCGTTCGATTCGGTCACGCTCTTGATCGAGCTGGCCTCTTCGGAGAGGAACCTCTCCAGCATCTCGACGTTGTCGACTTCGTCGTCGACGACCAAGATCCGGTGCCTGATGATCGATCCTCCGATGGTGTTCAACTGACCACCAGGATGATATGCGGCGAATCGCCCTGAATCCCCATTGCTATGGTTTAAACGCAACGCTTGGTGAAGTCGCCATGCCGGGTGCGGGCCTCGTGGCCCCCCAAACAGAGGGTTCCAATCCGGCACCGCAGTACGAGTTGGAGATTTGGTGGACCCGAGGGGATTCGAACCCCTGACCTTCTGACTGCCAGTCAGACGCGCTCCCAACTGCGCCACGGGCCCACAACGCCCAGCCGATGTTGATGATAACGCCCGCCTTCCGCCCTCCTCTACGATCTCCTGGTGCCAGCGGAGACACGAGAGATCGATCGCGGAGAGCTGAGGGGCGGTGGCTATCTCGCGACGCCCGAGGGCTCTGGACCGCATCCCGGAGTGGTCGTGATCCACGAGGCCTACGGCCTCAACGACAACATCAGGCACATCACGAACAGGTTCGCCGAGTCCGGTTACGTCGCACTGGCGGTGGATCTTTTCACCGACCGCAACCGCGCCGTGTGCATGGCCCGGTACATGGGGGGAATGCTTCTCGGCTCAGTCAATCGTTACGGCGTCGACGACCTAAAGGCCGCGCTCACGTACCTCGCGAAGGCGCGCGGCGTTGACCCCGAGCGCCTCGGCGCAATCGGCTTCTGCATGGGTGGTGGATTCGCCATCGCCTGGGCCTGCACCGACTCGCGGCTCAAGGCCATCGCGCCCTTCTACGGCGCCAACCCTCGCCCGCTCGAGGTGGCCAAGCGACTTTGTCCCGTGGTCGGTTCCTACCCTGAGAAGGATTTCACCGCCAACGCGGGACGCGCGCTCGACAAGGAGCTCGACCGGCACCACATCGCGCACGACATCAAGATCTACCCCGGCACCGGGCATTCGTTCTTCAACGACAGCGGCAGGGCCTACGACAAGGCTGCCGCCGAAGACTCATGGACTCGAGTCATGAAATTCTTCGGCGAGCAGATCGGCGAGCAGCAGATCGCCTAGGCCGAACGCCTCGGACGCCAATTGCTGTTCGTGCGGCCGCGGTTCCGGTTGAATCGCGGGGCCGCGCTCGCCGGATGCGACTGCATCGGCCGGCCTTCCCTGTAGTGCCAGCTGCCTTCGTCGAGCAGCAGCTTGGTGTCGATCTCGCGGATGTCCGGGGCCCCCTGACGGCTGAGCTTCACCCATGCCGGCTCATCCTCCGGGGTGACGAACGTGAGCGCGCGGCCCAGCTCGCCCATCCGAGCGGTGCGCCCGACCCGATGGGTCAGCCACTGTGCCGAATCAGGCAGCTCGAAGTTCACGACCAGCCCGACGTTCACGACGTCGATCCCTCGCGCCGCGACGTTCGTCGCGACCAGGATCTGGCTGCGGCCCTCGCGAAACGAGTTCATCGCGCGATCGCGAGTCAGCTGCGACAGGTCCCCTTGCAGCTCCACCGTGTTGTGGCCCAGCTGCCGGAGGCTGTGATTCAGCTTCTTCACACCGTGCTTGGTGCGGCCGAAGATGATCGCGCTGCCCTTGTGNNGTCGCCGAGGCGAGCACCGTCTGCGGCTCGTACGTGAGACCCAGGATCTTCTCGACCGACGGGGCAAAGCCCGCGTCGAGCATCTCGTCAGCCTCATCGAGCACGAGGTACTCGATGCGCGACAGTGAGAGCCTCCCCTGGCCCAGTAGGTCGATGATCCGCCCTGGAGTGCCGACGACCACGTCGACGCCATGCTTCAAGGCGAGCCGCTGCGTTGCGTAACCGACGCCCCCATACAGCACGGTGGTCCGGAGCTCCGGGGCGAGGGTGCGCAGCACCTTCTCAACCTGCAGCGCGAGTTCGCGTGTCGGGGTGACGATCAGCGCCCGAGGCCCGGCCCCGCCGCGCGGCAGCTTCTCGACTAGCGGTATCAGATAGGCGAGCGTCTTGCCCGACCCGGTCTGAGCTTCCATAACGACGTCCCGGCCCGCGAGCAGGGCCGGAATGGCCTCCGCCTGGACCTGAACCGGTTCCGTGATGCCCTGTTTCAACAGGGCGGCGAGCATGCGCGGGCTTACACCCGCTTCTGCGAACGATCCGAATGTGCGCGGGCTCACGCCCGCTTCTGCGACTACTGGCAACGTATTCTCCTGATCCCTCTCTGGGTTCGTATTTGGATCGCGACGATCAGGACACCGTTACCGTGACGGCGAGAGAGGACCCGAGCGGAGCGGGCCGGGCGAGCCGGCCGAGAGCATCAGTCTACGAGGTCGGCACGCCCAGCGTCATTCGCTCACGATGGTCGTGCTGAAATGAACGGGATGACGAGGCTCGTCGAACGCTTCGGCCGGACCGGCGCCGCCGCTTTCACGAGCGTCATCTGGTTCCTGCCGATGGCCGCCTGGGCGGGGTCGTCCGACCTGTCTCCCATCGACCAGACCGCCTATCCCAAGGTCGCTCTGGCGGTCGGCCTGGTGATGCTGATCGTCTGGTTCGCCCTCCTCACCCAGATCGCCAGGGCGCCGGTCTCACCCCGAACCCGCCGCCTGGACCTCGCCCAGATGTCGACCTCTGAAAAGCGCTGGGCTCTCGCCCTCGTCGCGTTCGGTGCCGGCCTCATCGCCTGGCTCAACGCCGCGGCCACGGTCGACTGGGCGCCGCTTGGCACCGCCGTCGGCTCCGGCAAGCTGGGACCGATCCTGTTCGCGGCGGCGCTGGCCGTATTCCTGTTCGTCATGGTGGCTGGGATCGTGGTCAGCTGGCGCCGGTCGAACTTCGCCTACCGAACGAGGCAAGCCGCCGCCCGCCTGGAATAGTTGCTTGCGCACGCAAGTAGATAGAGGTGAAACTCACTACTTTCCCAGGAGGAAAAACCAATGCTCAAGTACGAAATCGACCAGGCGCACACGCATATCGGGTTCACGGCCAAGCATCTGGCGGTGTCCACTGTGCACGGACGCTTCAACAAGTTCGAAGGCGGCTTCGAGAGCCCGGACGACGACTACACGAAGGCCCGCGGCGAGGTCAAAGTCGAGCTCGCGAGCCTCGAGTCGCAAAGCGACCAGCGTGACACCCACCTTCGCAGCGCCGACTTCTTCGACGTTGAGAAGTACCCCTACATGACCTTCAAGCTCACTAGCATCGAGCCGGTCGATGAGGAAAACTTCAAGGTCACCGGAGATCTCACCATCAAGGAGATCACCAAGCCCCTCGTGCTCGAGGCGACCATCGAGGGCCGGCTGCCGGACCCGTTCGGCGGCAAGGAGCGCGTCGGCATCAGCGCCCGCGGCCAGATCAACCGCAAGGACTGGGGCCTGACCTTTGACGGACTCGCGGGCACCGTGCCGTTCGCGAGCAACACCATCAAGCTCGAGATCGACGCGGAGATCGTCGTCAAGGTCGGAGACCTGGCGCAGGCTTCGTAAGCTCCTCTGTCGAGGGGGACCGAAATGGTTCCCCCTCGTCCTTCTATATGTGTGGATCAATGAATAGGATTACCCCCGTGGCCAGGCTCACCAGCACCAAGGCCGTCCAGCTGTGGGAAGGCATCGCACGCGCCCACTCGTCGATGACGGCCGCGATCGAGAAGGACATGCTGCCCAAAACCGGCATTCCGCTCGGCTGGTACGAGGTCCTCGCCCACCTTCGCCGCGCACCCAACACGATGCTCCGTTTCCAGGACCTCGCTCGCATCGAGGGCATCACGGACAGCGGTGCCTCGCGCCGGCTGAACCAGATGATCAAGGCCGGGCTGATCGATCGGCACTCTTGCCCCACCGACCGCCGCGGCGTCTACGCGCACATGACTGACAAGGGCAGGGCGGCCTACGAGAAGGCGCACGCGGTGTTCCTGCGCAGCCTCGACCGCAACCTTGGCGCGCTCCTCGAGCCTGGTGAAGCGGACGCGGTCAGCGCGGCGCTCGAGAGGCTGACGCCGAACTAGCCCGCTTCCGCCTTCCTGGCCAGGTTCGCCAGCAAGGTCGGGAACTCCTTGGAAACCTGCGGACCCATCATGCCCTGCATGATCGGGCCGAGCAGTCCCTTGATCTCGACCATCTGGCTGAGCTTCGCCTTGCCGCCCGCCGGCTCGACCCGGCAGTTGAACCGAAACCGCGTGCCCGGCACGACGCTCGTCTCGAGCGCGAAGAACCTACCCGGCTGGACCTCGACCAGCTTCATCTTGTGGTGCTGGCCGGCCTTGGTGTTCATGGCTCCCCTCCCCCCGTTCAGGGGGGAGGGCCAGGGTGCAATAAGTAGGTCCTCTCCTCGTCGCCGCTCTGCGCGCAGGGGCGGGGAAGAAAACTAACCCTCGACCGGCGTAAGAGCCCCAGACACCACCACCGGCGAAGCAGTTTCCTTCGACCAGTTCAGGACCACGATCACGCCCATCAGCAGCACGGTTCCAACGATCTGCAACCCGTACAGCGGTTGGTTGAAGCCCCAAGGCGGAGGCGCCGACGCAATCAAGGTGGCCGCCACCGGGTAGGCCATCTCGGCAATGGTGGCAAGCGAGGCCGGCGTCTTAGACAGGGCCCTGTAGTAGAGAAGCAGCGCCAGCAGGCCGGGCACGATCGCGATCGCCAGCAGGTTCGGCACGAAATCGTTGACGGTGTAGTGGCTGAAGCCCCCGAAACCGTTCTGCACCAGCACCACGCCCACCAGCACAGGGAAAGCCAGCGTGAAGCGGAGCGCGGTCATGCTCCAGAACGAGATGGACCCGAGGGCGAAGCGACCCAGAACGGTCCCGCTTCCCCAGAGCGCGGCCGCACCGAGAGCGAGCAGTCCCACCTCGAGACGTCCGTTGCGCAGCGCCGAAACCGGCGACAGCGGGTCGCTCGCGAACAGAACCATGTAGACCCCGGCAATCGCGACCACGGCCGCCGGCCAGAACCACCGCCGCCGCCTCTCGCCGAGCACGATCCAGGCCAGCACGATCGCGATCAGCGGCTGGGTCTGCTGCAGCACAAACGTCTCCGCGAAGAGCTGATGCTGCGCGGCGATCGAGAACGACGCGGTGAACAGGATGGTCGCCAGCGCCTGCGCGCCCGCCGCGATGATCGCGACCGCGGTCCAGCCGCGTGCGCCGAGGAACGACAGCTCGTGGCGGTTGCGCCACAGCACCGGCAGCAGGAACAGCATGACCAGCCCGTCCTCGGCCACGACGATCTCCGGAGAGCTCAGGTGCTTGACCAGCTGGTTGCGGAAGTAGGCGTCGGACGCCCACATAGTGGCCGCGACCGCCACGAGGATCACGGAGTAGCGGTCGACGCCCAGGCGGCTCGGTGCGGTGTTCTCCCGTCTCACTGAATCAACTTCAACGCCATTCGAGGCCAATAGCTTCCTTACGCCACGACTTCGTCCGCGGCGACCGCCGTCTCCAGGGCAACCTCGGCGTGGGTCAGGACGTAGATCTCCTCGGGCCGCTCGTGGCCCTCGAGCCTCCGCTTGCCGACGCTCACGAGCTGGATGTCGTCGCGAAGGATGTCCGCCACGATCGAATAGGTGGTCTCCGAAACCAGGACCTGGTTGCCGATCGCACGGCGGCGCAGCTTGGCGCACCGATTGACCGCCGGCGATCGATAGTCCCGGTCCTGCGCGTCGGCCTCGCCAGTGAGGATGGCCATGCGCACGTTGATCTGGATCCGGTCCCGCCAGGGCTCGGACAGGAGGGCCTTCTGCGCGTCGAGGGCGGCAACCACCGCATCGGTCGCGCGCAGGAACACGGCGAAGAAGCTGTCGCCTTCCCCACGCTCCTTGATCACGATTCCGCCGTTCGCTTCGATCGCCGCGCTCAGCAGCTGGTCGTGGCGCCTCATCGCCGCGTACATCTGCGCGCGGCTGTGGATCCAGAGGGCGGTGGATTCCACGACGTCGGTCATGAGAAACGTGACGATCCCATCCGGCATCGAGTTGGCCGTCTCGACCCCGATGGAGGCGGGGGGACGCGTGCCTCGCGTCGCCTCCAGGCTGCTCTTCGGCCCGAGCGTGGCCGCCACCGCCACGTATTCGTCGATCGTGTTGGCCCGCCGGAAGAAGTGGACGTTGTACGACGGAAGAAAGCTCCAGCTCGCGAATCCGGCGCCAACCTCCGGATCGCGACAGACCTCGGGCGAGGCCGCGAGCAGCCGCCCGAGCTTGATGGTCGACAGTTCATCAAGGCTCAGCTCGCGCACCACCTCGTCGCTGGTCAGCCGGCGGTTCTCCTGGTCTGCGGCGACGGCCAGGTGGACCGCCCGCACGAAATTGTCGAGGTCAGGCTGCGTGTCTCGACACCGATGCAGCTGCTCGAGCGTCAGGGTCACCTCAGCGTCCGCGCCTGCGACGCCGTTCGAACCGTTGCTCGCCGGGGCCGGAGCCAGCATGGCCGCCACCCGCTCGAAGCTGTCCTCGATCGCGAGCTCGCGCGTCATTCGCTTGTACACGTCGCCCAGCGTCGGCCATTTGCCGGCGACCACAAAGTTGTAGGCCACGACCTGCTCGCAGAGCCAGGCTGATCCGCCGAGCGCCAGGTCGAGGCTGAGCGCCACCTGCAGAAAGTCAACCGTCGCGCTGTAGAGCTCTTGCACGAAGGTCAGCGGGCTCACACCCACGACCTTGATCTCGCGGTCGAGCCCGAGCGACGGATTGCGCCTGGAGGTGCCGTCCGCATACGTGAACGCCTCGACCGCGACGAGGTCGCCATGGTTGCGCAGCTTGATGCGTGTCTGCGAAACCCGCGGGCCCGGCCCCGCGACGTTGGCGCTGTCCGCGACGTGGACGTGGCCGCCCAGGCCCCAGGCGTTCTGGATCGGGACGCGCAGATCGGACACGAGCGAGTAGCAGCGCTGGATGAACGCCAGCGCCTCCTTCCCCGCAGCCGTGTCGTACCGATCCTCGCGCACGGCGCGCAGATCGCCCTCCCAGGCGGCGGTGATCGCACCCCTCAAACCAACGATGCCTGGCTGCACCGATTATTCCTTCGGCCCGGTCGAAATTCCTCCACGCCCCAGGCCCGGCTGCAAAGAGTAGCCTCCCAGGTGGCCAGAGGAACCACCTTGAGAGCCGCGTAGCTCAAACTTTCCGCAGTGACGCTCGACCCCGCGATCGATGCCCCTGCCAAGAGACCAACGTCCGTCCGCGGCCCGCGGGTCGCCACCGACCGCCCCACGAAGGGTCCCCGCCGAGTTCGAAGCGCTCTTAACATGATCGCGGCCCTGATCGTCACCGCCGCCGTGCTCTACGCCGCCTTTTTCGGCGCCGGCCCTCTGCCTGCGCTCGGGGCCGCGTTCAACCCTGTGACCGGCGCCTGGACGATGGCGGCCGACGCCTCCATCAGCAGCGAGACCCTACGCTTGGCAGGGCTCGATCAGCCCGTCAAGGTCACCTTCGAGAGCGACGGCACCGCCCACATCGTCGCGCAGACCGACCACGACCTGTTCCTGGCCACGGGCTATGTGCACGCGCGCTTCCGCCTCTTCCAGATGGACCTCCTTCGAAGGCAGGGGGAGGGACGCCTTTCGGAAGTCGTTGGCAAGGCTGCCCTCGACAGCGACCGGTTCGAGCTGCAGCTCGGTTTGCTGCGCACGGCGCAGCTCGAATGGAACGCCGCCTCGCCCCGGTCGCGCGAGGCAGGCATCGCTTACGCGCAGGGCGTGAACGATCGGATCACCGAGGCGGAGGCGGCACACCAGCTGCCGGCGATGTTCACGCTGCTCGGCTACCAGCCGAAGCCGTGGGCGCCCATCGATTCGCTGATCGTCAAAGGCGACATGACGCAGACCCTCAACTTCACGGACACGCCGCTCGTGATGGCGCTGTTGGAGAAATCGCTAGGCGCCGACCTCACCTCGCAGTGGTTCCCCATCCTTCCGCCGAATCCCCAGTCTCCTTACGATCCGGGCCCATATCCGGCCCAGGCGCCGCCCGCGCCGATCGCGGCCGTGTCCCAGGTCTCAGACTCGGAAGCCGTCGCGGCGGCCGATGTGTATCAACGCCTCTCCTCATTGCCTGCTGGTCTGGTTGCCACCGGAGGCGACAGCAACAACTGGGCCGTCGCCGGCTCGCGAAGCACGAGCGGCGGAGCGCTGATGGCGGGCGATCCCCATCTTCATCTCACGCTGCCCGCGATCTGGTACCAGCTGACGATGGACTCGCCCGGCTACCACGTCAGCGGCGTCAGCATCCCGGGCACGCCGGTGATCCTGATCGGCCACAACCAGCACATCTCGTGGAGCCTCACCGACGCGCAGAACCAGCAGACCTTCTTCTATCTCGAGCACGAGGATTCCGCCCACCCGGGACAGTACCTGTGGAACGGCGCATGGAAGAGCTACCAGACGGTGAGCTATGACATCCCTGTGCTGGGCGGCCCGACCGACCACCTGACGGTGAAGCTGAGCGTGCACGGTCCGGTCATCACCGAGCGCGGCCAGACCACGTCGGTGTGGTGGGCGGGCAACATCCCGTCGCAAGACCTCGACGTGCTCATGGGCATCGACCAGGCGAGCGATTACCAGCAGTTCCGAGACGCGCTGCGCGGCTGGTACTCGCCAACGCACAACTTCGTGTACGCCGACGACAAAGGCAATATCGGCCTGATCTCGGCCGGCTACTACCCGCAGCTGGGCGCCGGTGCGCAGCCCTGGCTGCCCATGGCGGGGACCGGCGAGTACGACGTGGCGGGCACCATCCCCTATGACGACATACCGCAGGTCTACAACCCGCCGGACGGAATCATCTGGTCCGCCAACCAGCGTCAGGTCACGGCCGATTACCCGTACTACATCGGCACCGCGTCGAACTTCTTTGACCCGGGCTACCGCGCCAACGAGATCCACCGCGTACTCAGCCAGGGCGCGAAGCTCAGCGCGGCGGACATGATGGCGCTGCAGACCGACACGCGCGACTACCTCGCCTCGGAGATGGTGCCGATCCTGCTGAAGGCTCTGCCTAGCTCGGCGTCGAAGGACCTGCTGTCGACCTGGGATTACCGAATGGAGATCAACTCCCCGGCGGCCACGATCTGGTGGACCTTCTGGCAGTCCTATCTTGCGGCGACCTTCGATCCGTACTGGAAATCGCGGGACGTCAAGGTCGCCCGCTCGGAGTTGAACGATGCGCTCGGCCAGGACCTCGAGGCATGGACACTGGGAGATCCGACCAACTCCGCATTCACATACGGCGGCTCGTCCAACACGTCCTCCGATGTAATGCGAATCGCGTTCACCTCCACCATCTCCACGTTGACCAAGCAGCTCGGCTCGGACCCCAATACGTGGACGTGGGGCAGGGTCCACCAGCGCGTGATCGAGAACCTGGCGCAGGTGACCGGACTCAACTACGGCCCTCGCCCCGACCGCGGCGACGCCAACACCCCGCTCGCCGCGCCGAACTTCCCTTCAAGCAACGGACCGAGTTGGCGGATGGTCGTGGACTGGGGCGCCGGCACGTTCCAGGCGATCTATCCGGGCGGGCAGAGCGAGAACCCGGCGTCGGCGTGGTACGACGACCGCGTCAACACCTGGTTCGACGGCAAGTACGCCGCGATGCTGACAGCCGACCAGGCCTCCGGCGCGAGCGGTTCCAAAGCATGGACCCTGCAGCCATGAGGATCGTGGCGACCGTGATCGTGGCGTTGATAGTCTCGGTGGCCGGCGTGCTGGCCGGCGCCTGGTGGGCGCCATTCGTCGCCGGCCTCGTGATCGGCGTCATGCAGCCGCGGGCCCGGTTCGCCATTCCGGCCGGAGCCGGGATCGGCCTTCTCGGTTGGGCGCTGCCGCTCGCCGCAGTGCAGATTCAGTACGGCGCCGGATCGGCAGCCGAAAGCCTGGCGGCGATCATGGGCTTCAGCCACCAGGCGGCGATCCCGGTCGTCCTGACCCTGCTCGTAGGCACGCTTCTGGGTCTGTGTGGCGCATGGCTTGGATCCGCCGCGAGGTCACTCGTTCAGCCCGCGCCGTCGCGGTAGGCCGGCTCCGCCGATAATCCCAGCGGGATGGGCGACTGGAATCTCTTCTTCGCCACCAGCGCCGGCAGCGCGGCCACACTGGTCGGCCTCCTGTTTGTCGCAACGCAGCTGCACCTTGGCGTTTTCAAAGACCCCGCGAGCCGCTGGGGCGCGCTGGCCCAGGTTACCCTCACGATTCTTGCGGTCAACTTCGGGCTCTCGCTCTTTTTGATCATGCCTGGCTTCACGCTGGCTGCCAGGGGCGACGTGGTCCTCGTGGTCGTGCTGTTCGCCGTTTATCGAGGCATTCGAATCTGGTGGCCGGTGGTGAGGCTCGGACAGCAGGGCCGCCGCCACCGCCTCGCGCAGAGCTTCTGGCTGCTCGTCCTTCCATTTCTCGCCTACGCCGACCTCGTACTCGGAGCGATCGGCCTTTTGCAGGGCACCCTGGCCTCGCTGGCAACGGTCGGCGGCGCATTCCTGTTCCTTTTCGCCATCGCGATGCGCAACGCCTGGCGGCTGGTCGTCAGCGTCGATCAGGAGTAGTTACCCCGCGATCTGCCGGTAGAGCGCCTCCGTCTCATCCGAGGGAGCGACTCCGAGGTCCTGCTTTAACAGCCGCCCACACTCGAGGTAGACGCGGACCGCCTCGCCGCGGTCGCCGTGGCGATCCAGCATTCGCATCAGCCGCCGGTATGCCGACTCGCGGTACGGCTCGAGGCGAACCACCTCGCGGGCGTGAGTCAGAGCCAGCTCCAGCTCGCCGTTGGCCGCCAGGGCTTCGATCCTGCAGTCGAGCGCCCGTACCAGGTAGGACGCGAGCGTGGCGCGGCGCTCGTCCACCCATACGCCGTCCTGTCCGGTGAGGAATGGACGGCGCAGCACCGTGGTCGCGATGAGCGACGGCCCATAGGCAGCTTGAGGATTGTCCACGGCGATCGCGCCCTCGGCTGCATCCACCCCGGCGAGCGCCGCCTCGACGTCGACCCACGTCTCACCCGGCGGGGTGAGCTGGTAACACCCGAAAGCGTTGCCGATGATGCGAGAGCGCGGGAGGCCGATACCGCCAAGGCGCGCCCGCAGCCGGCTCACCACAGCGCTGAGCGCGAGCGTCCACGAAGGAGGCAGCGCATCGGGCCACAGGGCCTCGGCCAGCTCGCCCTGCGTGACCGCCCGCTTACGCTCGGTGACGAGGTAGGCGAGCACAAATCGGCCCTGGGGCCCGCCCAGCTGCGACTCGCGCAGCAAGCGCTGTCCCAGCTCGACCTGGACGGTCCCCGTAAGGTAGATGCGCAATCCAACAGGTTCCAAACTTTCCCCAAACCCCGCCGGCGAAGATGCTACCCGCCGGCCCGGCAAGCCAATAAGGAGACCAGATGAAGAAGCGAGTCGAATGTGAATGCGGTTGGGTGCTCGAGACTGACGACGAGGAGAAGCTCGTGAGTGGTGTGCAGGAGCACGCCAGCGAGGTTCACCACATGCAGGGCGTCACCAAAGAGCAAGTCCTGGCCCAGGCCAAACCCGTCTAAACCCGCCGCACCCGCGGCGCAAAAGGAGTCGAACGTGAAGTACCTCTACCTTCTCTATGCCGACGAGTCGAAGATGCCCGCCCCGGGCAGCCCGGCGTTCACCGCGCAGAACGATGCCTTCAACAACTACTTCGCCGAGATCGACGGCAAGGGCATGTTCAAGGCGGGCGACCCGGTCCAGCCGTCGAAGACGTCGAAGACGGTTCGTGTTCGCAACGGCCACACCGAGGCGACCTCAGGACCATTCGTCAAGAGCGGCGACCAGCTGGTCGGCTTCTACGTGATCGAAGCCAAGGACCTGGACGAAGCCGTCGAATACGCGGCCAAATGCCCAGCGGCGCACGTAGGCGCGATGGAGGTCCGCCCAATAGTCCAGATGTAGTCGGGACCTGCTCTCCCCTCCCCCCATTCAGGGGGGAGGGCCAGGGCGAGGGGCGTGGAAGAAAGCGGCCCCTTTGCCACGTTGCGTCAAGCGCGCGCGTTGACGCAGAGCGCACCGAGTGATAGCTTCGGCCCGACTTCTGTAACAAACGTTTCGGGTCGGCGCAAGCCGAGGGAGGGGGACCACTTGGAGGACCATGCGCACAGCGCCGACGTTCAAGACCTCGCGAGGTTCGGTTACCGGCAGGAGCTGAGGCGAGCGCTGGGCGTCTACTCCAGCTTCGCCGTCGCGTTCTCGTACATCTCTCCTTCGACCGGCATCTTCACCCTCTTTATCCTGGGCATCGGCCTTGCCGGTCCCGCGTTCTTCTGGAGCTGGCCCATCGTCGTCGTCGGCCAGCTGCTGGTCGGCCTGAACTTCGCGGAGGTGAGCTCTCACTTCCCGGTCGCCGGCTCGGTCTACCAGTGGACCAAATACCTCTCCAACCGGACCTACGCGTGGTTCACCGGCTGGATCTACCTATTCGCCGGAGTCCTCACGATCGCAGCGGTCGTGGCGACCGTTCCGCTCGTGCTCATCCCGCTGCTCAACAACATGGGCATGAGCATCGCGACCGACCTCGACACGGAGCGCAATGTCGCCGCCCTGGTCCTATTGAGCACAACCCTCTTGAGCATCTTCGGAGTCAGGCTCGTCGCGTTCGTCAACAACACCGGCGTTGTTTTCGAGATCCTCGGCATGGTCGTTTTCGCGCTGGTCCTGATCCTCTTCTATCACCACCAGTCGGTGTCGGTTTTCTTCGACACCAGCTATCTCGGCTCCAGCAACGCTCCTGGCATCTTCCTAGCGGCCATGTTCATGTCGCTCTTCGTGATCTATGGCTTTGACACTGCGAGCACCCTTGCCGAGGAAACGAAAAACCCTCGGAAGTCAGCTCCTCAGGCCGTGCTCGCCTCCATCATCGGCGCGGCGATCATCGGCGCGATCTTCCTGTTCGCCGCCGTGATCGCGATCCCCGGGGACATGGGTAAATTCGTCTCCGACATCGGGGCCGGCAAGATTCCGTTCCCGCTCGTGACCATCATCGAATCGAACTTCCCAAGCTGGGCCGCCAACCTGTACCTGTTCGTCGTGTTCGCCGCGATCTACGTATGCTGCCTCGCCATCCAGACCTCGACCATTCGCCTTGCATTCGGGATGGCCCGTGACGGAAGACTGCCACTGGGGCGCGTTTACAACAAGGTCCATCCTGGCCTGCACACGCCGATCGGCACCTGCATCGTGATCGGAGTGCTGGCCGCCCTTCCCCTCATCTACTACGCGGGCGCCGGCACCATAGCGATCGGCGCCACCGGGATGATCTACCTCTCGTACATCCTGGGCAACATCGCCATCCTCATCGCGCGGTTCCGCGGCTGGCCGACAGAGTCCACCCCCTTCAAGCTCGGCAGCTGGGGCACTATCGTGAATATCCTCGCGCTGGCCTGGGGAGTCGCCATGGAGATCAACTTCCTGTGGCCGCGCAACGCCTCGGTCGGAGGCCAGAACCCGCCTCTGAGCGCGCTGCCGAACGTCACCGTCGGCGGAACGATCGGCGGCATCCCCGTCTACGAGTTCACCCTGGGCCTGATCCTGCTGGTCGGCCTGATCTACTACGTAGTCGCCCAACGCAACGCCCCCGAAACACCCGCAGTCCAGGCGGCCCAAACTCCCGCATAGGAACCCAGATCAAGAGAGGGGAGAACGTCTCCCCTCTCCCTGTTCAGGGGAGAGGGAGAGGGGCGTGAAAGAAAGTTGAAATCGCACGCACGTGCCGTCGTGATCGGCGGTGGGGTCGGCGGCGCCGCCATCCTCTACTGGCTGACTCGCCTGGGCTGGACCGACACGGTCCTGGTGGAGCGCTCGCGGGTCACCAGCGGATCGACTTTCCACTCCGCGGGGCTGGTCGGCCAGCTGCGCGGCTCGCTCAGCCTGACCCAGATGATGATGAACTCGGTCGAGCTGTATCGAGCCCTCGGCCAGGAGGTCGGGCTGGAGACCGGCTGGCACGAGGTCGGTTCGCTGCGCCTGGCCTCGAGCGAGGAGCGCATGGAAGAGCTTTCGCGCCAGGCCGGGTGGGCGAAGACGTTCGGCCTGCCGCTGGAGCTGGTGTCGGCGCAGGAGGCTCAGCACATGTTCCCACCCATGTCAACCGACGGCGTCCTCGGCGCGGCGTTCCTGCCGACCGACGGCTACATCGACCCCAGCCAGCTCACCTTCGCCCTGGTCGAAGGCGCCCGCCGGGGCGGCGCCGAGATCTACGAGGACACGCGTGTCACCGGCATCGAGGTCCGCGACGGTCGCGTGCGCCGGGTCATCACAGACAAAGGAGACATCGAGACCGAGCTGGTCGTCAACGCCGGCGGGATGTTCGCTCCGGAGATCGGGCGCCTGGCCGGCGTCACCGTCCCGCTCATCCCGATGGCCCACGAGTACCTGATCACCAAGCCGTCCGGCCTGCCCCTCGACATGCCGACGATGCGTGATCCGTCGCTGCTCGTCTACTACCGGCCCGAATCGGGCGGGCTGATCATGGGCGGCTACGAGCGCGACCCGGCGCCGTGGAGTCTCGATGGCATCCCGGCCGACTTCAATGGGCGGCTCCTCGAGCCAGACTGGGATCGCTTCGAGCCGCTGATGGTGAACGCGATCGCCCGCACTCCATCCATCAAGGACGCCCAGGTCGTACGGCTCGTCAACGGGCCGGAGGCGTTCACCCCCGACAACGAGTTCATCCTCGGACCCTCGGAGGTGCGCGGCTTCTGGGTCGCCGCCGGCTTCTGCGCGCACGGGCTGGCGGGCGCCGGCGGCATGGGACGGTTGGTCGCCGAGTGGATCGTCGAAGGCCGGCCAGGCCTCGACGCGTGGGAGATGGACTCGCGGCGGTTCGGCCGCCACTACATCAGCCGCGAGTACACGCTCGCCCGAACCCGAGAGGTTTATTCGACCTACTACGACGTCAAGTACCCAGGACACGAGCGCAGCGCCGGGCGCCCGCTTCGCCTTTCGCCCATCTATTCGCGCCTCTCCGAGCTCGGTGCGGCGTTCGGTGAAAAGTCCGGCTGGGAGCGCGCGAACTGGTTCGAGCCCAACGTTCCCCACGGCGATGAGTCGCTGCGGCCTCACGGATGGGCGGGCCGCCTGTGGTCGCCGGCAATCGGAGCCGAGCACACCGCGTGCCGCGAGTCGGCCGCCATCTTCGACTTCACGTCATTCGCGAAGATCGAGATTCGGGGCCACGGCGCCGCTGCTTTTCTGGAAAGCCTCACCGACAACCGCGTGGCGCGATCCGCCGGCGCGCTCACCTACACGCAGATGCTCAACGACGGCGGCGGTATCGAGTGCGACTTCACGGTGACCCGGCTGGCGGAAGACCGCTTTCGCGTCATCACCGGCACCGCGTTCGGCCAGCACGACCTGTTCTGGATCAGGGACCACGCGCCGGAGGACGGGTCGGTGTACATCGAGGACGTCACGTCGGCGTACGCGTGCATCGGGCTGTGGGGACCCGCCGCCCGCGATATCCTCCAGCCGCTGACGCATACCGACGTCGGCAACGCGGCCTTCCCCTTCATGACCGCGCAGCAGCTGGCGGTCGGCTCCGTGCCGTGTCTCGCGCTGCGGGTCACGTACGTCGGTGAGCTGGGCTGGGAGCTGTACTGCCCGGCGGAATTCGGCCTGCGCCTCTGGGACACGCTCTGGGAGGCCGGCCACGGCAAGGACCTGGTCGCCGGCGGCTACAAGGCGGTCGACTCCTTGCGCCTGGAGAAGGGCTACCGCGTATGGGGCAGCGACATCGGCCCGGAGTCAGACCCGTATCAGAGCGGCCTCGGCTCGTTCGTCAAGCTCGACAAAGGCGAGTTCATCGGACGCTCGGCGCTTTTGAAGAAGCGCGAGACGCCGGCGCCGACGAAGTTGGCGTGCTTAGTGCTCGACGACCCGCGATCGGTAGCGCTGGGCTCAGAGCCGGTGCGGATCGGGGGGAAAGTGGCCGGCCGGGTAACAAGCGGCGGGTATGGCTACACAGTGGGCCGCTCGATCGCGTACGCGTACGTGCCGGCGAGCGCAGCGATCGGCACACCCGTCGAAGTCGAGATCTTCGGCACGTGGGTCGCAAGCGAAATCACAAAAGACCCGCTATACGACCCCTCGGGAACAAAGGTCCGTAGCTAGAGATCCCCTCTCCCCGTTCAGGGGAGAGGGTCAGGGAGAGGGGCGTGAAAGAAAAATCGCTCTGTAAACCCAGTTCCCTTAAATGCCGCCGCCCTGGATCATCACGGTCCGTGCGACGCAATCCCATCTTGACCGAGCGAGCGCGAGAGTTGCGCCGAAACGAAAACGCCGCCGAGCGGCGCATCTGGTGGATCCTCCGGGCCAAGCGCATGAGCGGTTTCAAATTCCGCAGGCAACACGCACTCGGCATGTACATCGCCGACTTCATCTGCCTCAAAGCAAGACTCGTAATCGAAGTCGATGGCGACACCCACGGAACCGATGAGGCCCAGGAGTTGGATGCCAAACGAACTGAGCTCATCGAGCTGATGGGCTATCGAGTGATCCGATTCTGGAACCACGAAGTTCTCACCGCAACGGATCACGTCGCCGCAGCGATCTTCAACGCCCTCCAGCCTGAACCAGCCGGCGGAAGCATCCGCAGCTAACGGATCAGCTGATGATCCCGTGTCGCGCGTTCCATCGCTGCGCGCCCTGGTATGCATCCACCATGCCCCAGATCCAGGCACCAATCGCCAGCGGGATGCCGATTAAGAAGACCGCAAGCACCCACCCCGCTATGTAGAGAAGCAGGATGGCGATCCCGGTGCCCACATCGCCATTGATCATCGATCCTACGCCTGGAATGAAGAAAGAGACGATCAGGCTGACCGCCGGATTCTTCGGTGCGACGATCATGGCGCCAGGCTGACCAACGGGAACCGCGTAGCCGGGCGTCGTCGGCAGCATGGGCGCGGTCGGGACCCACTGCCGGCCGTCCCATCGCCACCGACCGTCAGGCGAGATCTGTCCGGATTCGGCGTCGGTTGGCGTCTGCGCCATCGCATGCGCATCTTGTGCCCACGCCATGGCCCCGTCAAGTAATGCATTTCAGGTCTCTCCACGGGCATGATCACGCGAGCGATGAGCCCTGCCACGACCGTGGATGAATTCGTCGAAAGCAAGGTCCTTCCGGAGTTCCGACCAATCGTCGCAGCCATCCGCAGCTTGATGAAGGAGTGTGCGCCCGACGCGCAGGAGGTCATCAACTACGGGATCCCGACTTACGGGCTGAAAAGGCCGTTGGCCTGGATCAATCCGAGCAAGACCGGCGTCACCTTCGGCTTTCGCGAGGGAGTTAATTTCGAGGACAGGTATCACCTGCTGCGAGGGACCGCCAAGCATGCGAAGCACGTCCGGATGAAGAACCTGGGCGAGGTCAACGAGGCTGCCCTCAAGTACTACATCACGCAGGCCGTCAACCTGGACAAACGCTGACGCGGTGCCACCGCTCCACCGGTATCAGGGCCCGCCTTAAGTGCGTTTCTCATCAGCCGTGTTCTACGGACGGGTTACGGCGGGACCCTTCAGGCCCTGGGCCTCGATTGAAACCGGTTCCCACTTCCGCCACGTAGCCAGCCGCGACTCGTAGTCCGCAGTCGCCATCGCGAGCGGGCCGTCGCCGAAAAAGACGCGCAGCGGTGACTCCTCGGCATCGACGATTTGCAGCACGGCGGCTCGGGTTGCCACGGGATCGCCCTGCACTCTGACGCGCGCGGCTCGGAAGCGAGCGTGCTCCTCGCGGACCTCGTCGTAGTCCGGAAGCTCGGTCGTATGCCGCGCCGATGCACCGCCCCAATCGGTGGAGAAAGCGGCCGGCTCGATGATCGTCAGCTTGATGCCGAACGCCGCGACCTCCTGAGCGAGCGCCTGGCTCAAGCCTTCGAGCGCCCACTTCGAGGCGTGATACATGCCGAGGCCGCCAAAGGCGGTGATTCCACCGATCGAAGAAACCTGCAAGAAGTGCCCGCTGCCCTGCTCACGCAAGAACGGCAGCGCAGCCTGGGTCACCCACAGCGCGCCGAAGAGGTTGGTGTCGATCTGCTCCCGCGCTTCTTGTTCGGTCAGCTCCTCAACAAAGCCGAACTGGCCGTAGCCCGCGTTGTTCACGACGATGTCGAGCCGGCCGAACTTGTCATGTGCCTGCCGCACTGCAGCGAATGCGGCGTCACGGTCGGTGACGTCGAGCTGGATCGGCAGCAATGCATCGCCGTACTTCGCCGCGAGGTCGTCGAGACTCGAGAGGCTTCGAGCGGTGGCCGCCACATTGTCGCCGCGCTCGAGCGCCGCGATCGTCCATTCGCGACCGAAGCCGCGAGAGGTGCCGGTGATGAACCAGGTCTCGTGTGTCATGTGATGCTCCTGATGGTTTTGTGGCCAGGTTGCGCGAATCAGCGCCACAGCAAATTCAACTCACCGAGTATCCGTGACATTCCGCCATGTAAAGAGGGCTGGTCTGGTTTCGGCATTCCGTCAGAATCCCGAAGGTGATCACTGGCGCTGAGCGTGTGCTTCGTGACGTCTTCGGCCTGGACGAATTCCGCCCCGGCCAGGCAGAGGTCGTGGAAGCCATGCTAGCGGGACGCGACGTTCTCTCAGTCGCGCCCACCGGGTCTGGGAAGAGCATCAGCTACTGGGTGCCGGCTGTCGTCGACGGCGGGGTGACGATGGTCGTCTCACCGCTCATCGCGCTTATGAAGGACCAGGTCGACCGCCTCACCGAGCGCGGCGTCGCCGCGACGTTCATCAACTCGTCTGTGGAGCGGTCCGAGCAGGCCGACCGCCTGCGCAAGGCCATCGCCGGCGACTATCGCCTCCTGTTCCTCGCACCCGAGCGCCTCGGCCGTCCGGGGTTCATGGAGCGGCTCGCCGAGCTGCACGTGCGCCGCATCGTCGTCGACGAGGCCCACTGCATCTCCACCTGGGGACACGACTTCCGGCCCGATTACCGTCTTCTCAGCGCTGCCATTGCAGCTTGCGGCAGGCCTCCGGTGGCGGGCTTCACCGCGACCGCGACGCCTCAGGTTCGGGCCGACATCGCAACCACTCTTGGCCTCAAAGATCCATTCATCTCGGTCACCGGATTCCACCGGCCGACGCTCACCCTCTCGGTAGTTCGCTGCCGCGGCGACCGCGCGAAGCGCGAACAGCTCCGCCGCCTCCTCCCGGGCGCAGGTCAGCAGGCGCTCATCTACGTGGGCACGGTCAGGGCGGCCGAGGAGATCGCCGCCGACCTCGGCGTCGCCTGCTACCACGGGCGTCAAGAAGCGTTGTTGCGCCGCCGAATCCAGGAGGACTTCACTGCGGGGCGCACTAAGGTCGTGGTCGCAACGTCGGCCTTCGGCATGGGCGTCGACATCGCCGGCATCCGGCGCGTGATCCACTACGACCTGCCCGGCAGCCTGGAGGCGTACTACCAGGAGGCCGGCCGCGCAGGACGCGATGGGCAGCCGGCGGAATGCACGCTCCTCTACAGCCCGGCGGACCGCGACCTCCAGGCGTTCTTCATCGAGCAGTCGGGCCTGGAAGACGGCTCGCCGTTGAAAGACCATGCGTATGCCCGCCTGGCACAGATGATGGCCTACGCCGAGATGCGCGAGTGCAGGCATGCGCGGATCGCGGACTACTTCGGCGAGCAGGGCGTGGCGCGACGTTGTAGCGCCTGCGACAACTGCCTGGCCGAGCGTCCTCCGGAGCAGGCGGTGCCGGCCGACGCGGTCAAAGCCGGGCTCGCGGCGATCGGGCGATTCAGCGGCCGGGTTGGACTGGCCAACGTGGCCGCCGTGCTCGGCGGACGGCGAACAAAGTGGTCAACGGCCCAAGAATGGGTACGAGAGCTCCCCTTCCACGGCACGCTGAACAAATGGAGCGATGCGCGAGTCAGGCAGCTCCTCGCGGAGCTGGTCGGCGGGGGTTACGCCCGCCAGAGCTCCGGAGAGTACCCCGTCGTCGAGCTCACGCCGGCGGGCCGCGAGGCGTTGACGAAGGGGACGCCGCCGCCGCTGACGCTGCCGGCCGAGGCGCCAAGCGCCGGCAACCGCACTGCGAATGGAGCCGACGCCCCGGTGGAGACCATGGACCGCCTGAGGCGGTGGCGCCTGGAAACCGCCCGGGCCGCGGGCGTTCCTGCGTACGTTGTGTTCCACGATTCCACGCTCGCCGCGATCGCAGTCGCGCGGCCGACGAGCCTGGCCGACCTCATACGCGTGCCCGGCGTGGGAGATTCGAAGCTGCGTAAGTACGGCGAAGAGGTGCTCGAATTGCTGCGGCGGCCGACGGCCTGAAAGTGGTGGGGGCGCCGTGAACTCGAACCACTTACCTCAGCGTTAGCAGCCCTGAACGAGCGCAGCAGCCATTAAGGCCCGTTGATGAACCAACTCAGATAGGGCGAACCGCTGAATCGCCAGGAACCAATCGGTGAAACGATCTCGAGGGCGGGGTTACATCGGGCCAGATTCACGCAATCGGTGCTCTCGATCGGAAATGCAAACCCATCGCCGTTGGGCTGCAAAGCGACTGGACCGTAGATGCCGGTATCCAACATCGTGCTGGCTGGAGACCGCCAGAAGACCTGACCCGATCGCCAGTCCATCAGGTAGGGGTTATGGATCGGCCGGGTGCCGGTGTCAGAGCTGCTGTCCATGGCCAGGGCATAGTGACCACTCCAGCTGAATGCTTCGATGAACGTGCTCTTCAGGGTGCCGAGTTGGTTTCCCATCAAATCGCGAACGGTTGTGTCGCCCGTGGACTCATCAAAGTCTGCCCACACGGAAGCGTCCCTGCTGAACGTGTAGATGTGGGGCGCCTTGAGCGACGTCTTATGGTCCATCAGGAGCTGACCGTTCCATGAGACGACCCAGACCTCGTCCGCCTCGCCGTTACCTCCCAAAGAATCGGCGACAGCCACGCGTTGGCTGGTCCCGCTGCACGCCGCGATGCTCGGGCCACCTCCATTCATCACCCACGAGCCGGCGGTAGCGATCTTTGACCAGGCCCCAGACGGGTCCGCGATCCACACGGTTGCGCTGTTGTCTGGGTTTAAGGTCATCCCGCATAGGTGGCTGCTGTCATCAGCCCAAGTCGCTCGGTCAAAGTTGGGCGGCGGTGTCGGACGTGCGCTCACGTAGCCACCGTGGGCCCACATCCGGCTCGGCATTAACTCGGCGACGATCGCCGAGCCGTCCGGAGCGGGACGAGTCAGCAACACACCGGCAATCGCAGATGAGGTGGGCTCGGGCACGCCATCAGGCGCGAGATATTCGCGGCCGGACCAATCGGCCGCTCGCACCCTGTCTCCAGCAAAGAGGATCAGGGGCAGTCCAGGAGGAGCGCTGACCAAGGTAGTGCGGCTGGGGCTCGAGGTACTACATGCTGCAATCACCAGCACCGAGGCGAGGGCTCCAGTCGCGATCCTTAACACATGCCGGCGCCGCATCAAAACGAATGTTGAAGCATCAGACCTTGTCTGCCAGGTACCCGGTCAGGACGGGCGCCTTTCCTTCGCCACCGGCTTCAGATCGCCCTTCAGCGCATCCTCATACGCGGCCCACAGTACCCCGTACGCGGCCACCAGACCTTCGGGCCGGGGCTGGCTCAGTGCCACT
>PLYZ01000052.1 GCA_003151935.1 Candidatus Dormiibacterota bacterium
GGGCCGGGGCTGGCTCAGTGCCACTTCGAAACGCTTCGTGTATGCATGGTCGCCCAGCTCATCTCGCAGCAAGGCCTGAGTCTGCGACTCCCATTTCGACGCCGACGCGAGGTCCTTGCGCTTCTCAATCATTAGCCGGCCCCGGTTCATCATCTCCTCCAGGCGCGCGACGAAACCGTGCCGATCGAATCCCTTCGGCGCGCGGGGCGGGCCCTCGCGGCTCACCGTCTTCCATTGGACCGGGCGGCTGTATGAGGGGGCCGACGCTGAGGGGCGCCACCCAACGGCTGCCCGCTCTCGGTCGTAGGCCGCGCGCTTGGTGCTGTTGGTCAGAACGTCGTGCGCCAAGTTGATCAACTTGGCGTGCTCGAGCGCGTCCGGATGGTTGCCGCGGTCAGGGTGCCAATACTTGAGCTGCCGCCGCCAGGCGGCGTGCAACTCCGTCTCCGTTGCGTCAGGCGGGACGCCGAGCACGAAGTAGTAGTCGGCTAAGGGACGGCGGTCGTTAGGCGAGGCCGGACCTCCTTCGTCTCACACGCAGAACCACGCTGTGGAAGCGCAGTCTCGCACGGCGGCTAGGGCTTGTGGCAAGCCCCTTGCCACGGGGATAATGGTTATCCGGACAGCCTTTTTTCGCAACGCTCTGCGGTCCAGCTCCTCCTCCCCCACCTTGCTGCCGGTCTTGAGGGAGACAAACGCCACGACCTCCTCGCCCGAACGCTTATCGGGCCGGCCGACCCCTCCCGCCAACGCCGCGTCCGGGTGCTCGAGCAGGGCATCCTCAACGTCGCGCGGGAATACGTTGAACCCGCCGCGGATTACCAACCAGTCCTTCGCCACCTCGGTCACCGTCCGTCCATCATCAATCACCGCCAGGACCGCCTGGTACCTCTGCTTTGTCACGCTCAACTCCCTCATGCGAGGGAGTGTCAAAAATCAGGCGAAGTACTGACAAGCATCAGCCGAAGGCCTTTTGTCGCCTATCAGCCCCGGATTCAAGTGGTGCTCGCGCAGGGAATCGAACCCTGAACCTTGGGATTAAGAGTCTTCCGACAGCGAGTGTCAGGGAGTCTCAGGGGGGATCAGAGCGTCTCATTCGAACTCGGATTCATGACGCGACAGTCTCATGGAGTCTCAGCGAGGATCAGGGAGTCTCCCGGTCAAGGTGTCAAATAAGGTGTCCGCCGAGGCCTCTTCGCCAGACCCACCGAGTGGTCATTCTTGACTAGCTCGGCGATTTACCGCCAGAACGGAACTTGTCAACCCCTTTGAGACAACTCGGGTCATTTAGTTACTGAGCTTTCGGCACCTCCACCTGCATCCGTTTCCTCAGCAGTGACGTATTGCAACGCTGCGCACCAGGCGCGACGAGTCGGCCGTTAGGCGTATCAGTCAGCGACATCCATTCCGAAGCGATCGAGTGCTACCCGAACCTGGTTGAGCCCCTCGACTCCCCAGTAGCGCCCATCGGGGAGCTGGTCGTCTCGATCCCAGCGCCAAGCTGTGACCATCGCACGCATGAGGACCCGGCACTCGCGAAGCAGCTCTCGATTAACAGCCGGATAGTGTTCGCTGACTTCTTCGGGTGCATGGGCGATGTCGAACTCGACAGGTCCTCGGCAACACGTCTCAAGGTCTATAAACAGCAGCCCTCTCTTCGTGTTCAGTAAGTTGCCCGCATGCGGCTCGCCGTGCAGCAGCTGCTCGGGTGCTCCCCGATCGACGATCGCGCGCCTCAGGCCCCGTAGCGTGTTGCTGAGAAGCTTCCGTCCCGTGTCATCAAGCTCCGGTGTCTGGGCGCGGTTGTCGACCAGCCACTGGGCTTCCGCGACTCGATCAGTGAAGTGCGGCGCCGTCAGATCCGTCTGGCGCATGCCGGTATGGTGCCGCTCGAGCGTCTGCGCAAACTCGGCTGGCGCGACGTCTTGAGACGGCACCGCCTCGTAGTAGGTCCACAGCGTGATCGCGAAGCCGTCACGCACGTAGACGCGCGGCTCAACTCGAGGTTCAAGCTCTTCCACCGGGCAGCCCGCTTCGGCGAGCCGCCGACCCACCTCGACTTCGAACTCAGCGCCTGCCTGATGCGCTAGAGGCGCCACCCGAGCGAGAACGTCACAAGGGGTCAGGCGCACGGCGATGCGGTTCGAGTTGTGGACAACGACTCCATCATCGACTCGAAGGCCTAGGGCGGAGGCCGTCGACCTCCCCGCCTCAAGTGCTCGTTGGACTTCTGACGGTTCCATCGTTTCCCTCGATCGTTGTTGAGTGGACCTCAGCCATGTCGGTCCCAGAAATCCTGCATCCATTTCCTCAGCAGTAACGTATTACCAGTGAATCCTGCCGGCACTAATGACGCGTTGCGTGGTGCAGGGGACTATTTCGGCAAGCTGTCAAATAAGGTGTCAAGAAACGGCTGATTTTGTGCTTTGTCTCCATTTGGAGCTCTATTCGCCCCAAATGTGTACCGAAATGGGGAATCAACATCGCATTTTGGTGCTCGCGCAGGGAATCGNNGAACCCTGAACCTTGGGATTAAGAGTCCCGTGCCATCCTCAGATAGCCCGCGAACTCCTGGTCCGCAGCCGTTCGCTCCATGCGGTCGAAGTGCTTTGCACCATAGGCTTTGAAGTCGAAGTCCAGCTCAGAGATCCCGCTCTGCAGCACCCCCCACATCGCCTCGCGAAAGTCGGACATGAAGCGCATCAGGCGCAGCGAGGCGAGATCGGAATCGCGCTCGGTTCCGAAGTAGGCGGCCACCAGACGCCCGTCGTCCTCGACGCCGAACTCGTGGTTGACCGAAAAGTTTGCAAGGTCGAAGAACTTGTCGCCCATGCCCGCGTACTCCCAGTCGACGATCCGGATCGCGCCGTCGTCGAGGAAGTTGGCGTTGAGCAGGTCGTTGTGGCATGGCACGAGCGGTTGTGGGCCTCGCGCCGCGCGTATCTGATCGGCAACGTGGCTGGCCATCTCGAATTCCGTAGGTATCTTCACGCCATTCGCTTCAGCCTCCGCCCGGTATGCGTCGACCACCGCGAATGAATCGAAGCGACCTGGGATAGCGCGCGCGGAGTGCAGACGGCGGAGCGCATCGGCCACCCGCTCCAGCGTGCGCGGGCTGCGCATGTCCTCCACGGCGATCGGCCGGCCGTCGATGAAGCGCGTCACCAGCCAGCCCTCCGAGGCCACGAAATCCGCCACCGGAGGCCCGATCCCGATCTCCTCCGCGCGCAGGCTTGCGGCATGCTCGACCGCCCTGTCGATGCCCAGGAGACCTGTCTTGGCGCCACCCATCCGCAGCACGTAGGCGGCGCCGTCGACCTCGACTTTGAAGTTGTGGTTGGTGATGCCGCCGCTGAGCGCGCTCACCCGCGCCCGCCGCCCAGGCCAGAGCCGCTCGACGGCAGCAGCGGAGCCCTCCACAGTCGCGGATCGTATCTGCTTGAATGGCCCCGTGAAGGTCGAGAAGCAGACTCTTGAATCTGAGCTGACCGAGCTTCGCGCGAAGTACGTCCCGCGGGGCATCACCTCCGCCCACCCGCTGGTCGCCGACCGGGCCAAGGGCTCCGAGCTGTGGGACGTCAACGGGCGCCGGTTCGTCGATTTCGCCGGCGGCATCGGCGTGATGAACGTCGGCCATGGAAACCCCCACGTCATGGAGGCGGTTCGCGCTCAGCTAGAGCGCGTAACCCACACATCCTTTCAGGTCGTCATGTACGAGTCGTACCTGCGCCTCGCCGAGCGGCTGTGCGAGGTTGCGCCGCTGGAAGGGCCGAAGAAGGCCATCTTCTTCAGCACCGGGGCGGAGGCCGTGGAGAACGCTGTCAAGATCGCCCGAGCCTTCACCGGCCGCCCGGCCGTGATCAGCTTCCGCGGCAGCTTCCACGGCAGGACGCTGCTCACCCTCAGCCTCACCGGTTCGGTGAGCCCCTACAAGCAGAACTTCGGCCCGTACGCGACCGAGATCTACCAGTCCCCGTTCCCATACGAGTACCGCGGCTGGAATACCGAGCGAGCGCTCGCCTCATTGGAAAGCCTCTTCGACTCCGAGGTCTCCCCCACGCGGGTCGCCGCGGTGATCATCGAGCCGGTGCTCGGTGAAGGCGGCTTCGTCCCGGCGCCGCCCGATTTCCTGCGGCGGCTGCGCGAGCTGACCACGCGCCACGGCATCCTCTTGATCGCGGACGAGATCCAGTCCGGCTTCGGGCGGACCGGCAAGTTCTTCGCCATCGAGCACGCGGGCGTGCAGCCAGACCTCGTCACTGTCGCCAAGAGCCTGGCCGCCGGGTTCCCGCTCTCGGGAGTGGTAGGCCGAGCCGAGGTCATGGACGCGCCGGACCCCGGCGGTCTCGGTGGCACATACGGCGGCAACCCCGTCGCATGCGCGGCCGGCGTGGCCGTGATGGACGTCATGCGCGATGAGAAACTGCCCGAACGCGCCGTGAGGATCGGCTCGGTCCTCGAAGAGCGCATGCACAGCTGGGCCGCCGAGCACGATCTCGTCGGTGACGTGCGCGTCGTTGGCGCGATGGCGGGTATGGAGCTGGTGCGGGACCGCGCCACCAAGGAGCCGGCCGACAAGGAGACGGCGCGCGTCCTCGCGGTCGCGCGAGAGAAGGGCCTGATCCTGCTGCGCGCCGGCACGCACCACAACGTCATCCGGACCCTGATGCCCCTGACGATCCCGGACGAGCAGCTTCACGAAGGGCTCGACATCCTGGGCGCGGCGCTGAGCGAGGTCGCCGCCGAGACAAAGTCCGTACAAAAGTAGGGAGGGAAATTTGAGCACCACACTTAAGCGCCACGAGATGTTCATCGGTGGCGAGTGGACGCCGAGCAACGGCGACCAGACGCAGGAGATCATCAACCCGGCCACCGGCAAGGTCATCGCGCACGTGCCCAAGGGAACGGAGCAGGACGTAGACCGAGCCGTCGCCGCGGCCCGCAAGGCCTACCACGAGACCTGGTTCGACAGCACCCCGCGCGACCGCAGCGAACGCCTGCTGAAGCTGGCGAGCGCGATCGAGGAGCACGGTGACGAGCTCGCGCGCCTCGAGTCCGAGAACGTCGGCAAGCCGCTCGCGCCGACCAGGTCCGAGGAGATCCCGCCCATCGTCGACTGCTTCCGCTTCTTCGCCGGGGCGGCTCGGGCGCTTGAAGGCAGGGCCGCCGGCGAGTACATGACCGGCTTCACCAGCTTCCTCCGCCGCGAATCACTTGGCGTCGTCGGTTCGATCGCCCCGTGGAACTACCCGCTGATGATGGCCGCCTGGAAGCTGGGTCCCGCGCTCGCGGCCGGCAACACCGTGGTGCTCAAGCCTTCCGAGTGGACCCCGCTCACCGCGCTGCGGCTGGCCGAGCTCGCGGCCGACATCCTGCCTCCCGGAGTCCTGAACGTGATCACCGGCGACGGCGAGCCCGTGGGCGCCGGCCTGGTCCGGCACCCCGGAGTCTCGATGGTCTCGTTGACGGGCGACGTGGCAACCGGTAAAGAGGTCGCGCGCGCGGCCGCTTCGACGCTCAAGCGCGTCCATCTGGAGCTGGGCGGCAAGGCGCCTGTGATCGTCTTCGACGACGCCGACCTCGACAAGGTCGTGGAGTGGATCAAGATCGGCGGCTTCTTCAATGCGGGCCAGGACTGCACGGCGGCCACCCGGATCATCGCCGGCCCGAAGATCCACGAGAAGCTGCTCGGCGACCTGGTGCCGGCGATCAGCTCGCTCAAGGTCGGAGACCCGATGTCGGACGACACCGAGATGGGTCCGCTCGTCTCGGAGGAGCAGGCGGTTCGCGTGACAGGGTTCGTCGATCGCGCCCGTAAGGCAGGGGCCGAGGTCCTCACCGGCGGCGCCCGGATCAAGAAGGCGGGTTCGTGGTACTCGCCGACTGTCGTCGTGCCGCACGGCCCTGACGACGAGATCGTGATGAAAGAAGTTTTCGGCCCGGTCGTCACCGTGCAGCGCTTCGGCGATGAGGAGCAGGCGCTCAAGTGGGCGAACGGCGTCGACTACGGCCTCGCCGCGTCGGTGTGGACGCGCGACGTGGGCCGCGCCCTGCGCATGGCGCGGCGGCTGCAGTTCGGGACGGTCTGGATCAACACGCACATCCCGCTCGTCAACGAGATGCCGCACGGCGGCTACAAGCAGAGCGGCTACGGCAAGGACATGTCGATCTACTCGCTCGAGGAGTACACGCAGATCAAACACGTGATGGCGTCCCTCGACTGAATTCGCAAAAGGCGCCGGCGCTCCGACTTGAGGGCATCCGTAAGAACTACGGCCAGGTGGTCGCGGTCGCCGGCGTGGACCTGGTCATCGAGGAGGGCGAGTTCTTCACGCTCCTCGGCCCGTCGGGTTCGGGCAAAACCACGCTGCTGCGGATGATCGCCGGCTTCGAGCGACCGGACGCCGGCCGCATCGAGCTGCGCGGCCGCGACGTCACGTCGCTGCCTCCGCACCTGCGGGACACCAACACCGTGTTCCAGGATTACGCCCTGTTCCCTCACATGAGCGTGGGCCAGAACATCGGCTACGGCCTGCGCATCAAGCGCATCCCGGCGGCGGAGCGCCGGCGGCGCGTCGAGCGGGCGCTGCGCATGGTGCGCCTCGAAGGCCTCGACAAACGGCGCCCCAACCAGCTGTCGGGCGGCCAGCGGCAGCGCGTGGCCCTGGCGCGGGCGGTCGTCAACGAGCCGGAGGTCCTTCTGCTCGACGAGCCTCTCGGCGCCCTGGACCTGAAGCTGCGCCAGGAGATGCAGATCGAGCTGAAGCAGATCCAGAAGGAGGTCGGCATCACTTTCGTCTACGTGACCCACGACCAGGAGGAGGCCCTGACGATGAGCGACCGGGTCGCCGTCATGTCCAACGGGAAGATCGAGCAGATCGGATCGCCGGTGGACGTCTACGAGCGCCCGGCCTCCGAGTTCGTCGCGGGTTTCATCGGCATCTCGAACGTGCTGCTCAGGGATGGCGTCCGATTCGTGGTCCGTCCTGAAAAGATCCGCATGCTCACCGAAGGTGAGAATCCGGACCCTGGTATGCGAGTGGAACCCGGCACGGTAGAGGAGGTTGTGTATGTGGGCATGTCGACCCGCTACGTCGTCCGCCTCGACCGTGGAGAGCAGCTGGTCGCGGTGCGCCAGAATATGGACGCCGCGAGCGACGCGGCGAGCTTCCAGGGCCGGCCGGTGAGGCTGGCCTGGACGACAGGTCACACGTACGTTCTCGAGAGTAAGGAGAAGTAAGAACATGGCTTCAACACACGCCGGCTGGGTCCGGACCGGATGCCTTGTCGCGACCGCTGTGCTTGCGGTGACGGCCTGCGGATCCAGCAACACGCCGAGCGGTTCGACGCTCCTGCAGCCGCCGACCGCGAAAACGGCTCCCCAGACCACAATCGGGGCAGGGGAGGGCCAGCTGAACCTCGTCCTGTGGGACGGCTACGCGGACAAGTCGTGGGTCGACCCCTTCACCGCGGCCACAGGTTGCAAGGTGAACCAGCATCCTGCCGGCTCATCGGATGAGATGGTGAGCCTGATGAAGGATGGGGGCGGCGGCAACTGGGACATGGTCTCCGCATCGGGTGACGCGGACCTGCGTCTCATCTACAGCGGCGACGTGAAGCCGATGAACACCGCCCTGATCCCGGACTGGACCAACTTCCAGACCTATTTCCAGGGCCCCCCGTACAACACCATCAACGGGGTCCATTACGGGATCTCGCTGCAGTGGGGCCCGAACACGCTGCTCTACAACACCAAGAAGTTCGTCAATCCGCCGACAAGCTGGAGCGTGATCTATGACCCGGCTAACAAGGGCCTGATCACCGTGCCGGACAACCCGATCCAGATCGCTGACGCGGCGCTGTACTTGAGCGCGACCAAGCCGAGTCTCGGCATCAAGGACCCTTACGAGCTGAACCAGACGCAGTTCAATGCAGCGGTCGCATTGCTCAAGAGCCAGCAGCCGCTGATCAAGAAGTACTGGGCTCTCGCGACAGACGAGATCTCACTGTTTCAGAACGGCGACGTGACCGTGGGCGCCGCCTGGCCCTACCAGACCATCCAGCTCAAGCTCGCGGGCGCACCGGTCGCCGACACCATCCCGAGCGAGGGAGCCACGGGCTGGGCGGACACCTGGATGCTGGCAACCAAAGCCACGCACCCCAACTGCGCATACCTCTGGACGAAGTGGGTGAGCACCCCCAAGGTCCAGGCGATGCAGGCCCTGTCTTTCGGTGAAACGCCGGTCAATACCAAGGCGTGCGCCGAGATGGAAGCTCTCCAGCCGGGATCGTGCGCGCAGTACCACGCCGACGCGCCGGGATCGTATTTCAACACGATCAAGTTCTGGAAGACCCCGATCGCGCAGTGCGGGGACGGCAGCAACACCTGCATCCCGTATGACCAGTGGGTCTCGGCCTGGACCACGATCAAGGGCTAAATGTCGACTGAAGCCGTAAGACGGCCTCGTCCCAAGGGGGGCGGGGCCGTCCCGTTTAGTTCGCTCCTGTGGCGATTGCCATGGCTGCGTCCTCTCCTATTGCTGACGCCGCCGATGGCGTGGTTCGTATTGATCTATCTCGCCTCGTTGGTGCTGCTGCTCATCACCGCTTTCTGGTCGATCGATCCCTTCACCACGCAGATCGTCCAGGTCTGGAACATAGACAACTTCCGGATCATCCTCACCGACCCCACCTACCGGACGATCGTCGGACGGACCGCCGGCCTGGCCGCTCTGGTCACGATCACGGATGTCGTGCTGGCATTCCCGCTGGCCTACTACATGGCAAAGGTCGCGTCGCGTCGCGTCCAGAGCCTGCTCTTCGCCGCGGTCCTGCTCCCGCTCTGGGCCAGCTACCTGGCGCGGGTGTACGCGTGGATCCTCATCCTCAACCACTCCGGGGTCTTGAACTGGAGCCTGCAATCGATCGGCCTGCCCGCAGCGAACATCGGCTACACGAACACGGCGATGTGGCTGGTCTTCTCGTACATCTGGCTGCCTTTCATGATCATCCCCACCTACGCCGCGCTCGAGCGGGTCCCGGACTCGCTGCTCGAAGCGGCCGCCGACCTTGGCGCGCGGCGCTGGCGATCGACATTGGACGTGGTGCTTCCGCTGGCCTTGCCTGGCGTTGTGGCCGGCTCGATCTTCACGTTCTCGCTGACGCTTGGCGACTACATCACGCCGATCCTGGTCGGCGGGGCCGGCTCGCAATTCATCGGCAACGTTGTCTACAGCAATGTCGGCATCGCGAACAACGTCCCGTTTGCCGCTGCGTTGGCAACCGTTCCAGTCCTGATCATGGCCGTGTACCTCTTGACTGCACAGCGCCTGGGAGCCTTCGAAGCACTGTGATCGCGGGGTTCTGGACACGGGTGGCGCTGCGGGCCTGGGCGGCCCTGATCCTTCTCTTCCTCTTCTTCCCGATTCTCTTGATCTTCTTCTACGCGTTCAACACCTCGAACATCGAGAGCTGGCCCATCCCCGGCCTCACCACCAGGTGGTTCGGTTCGACCTGGAACGACCCGGACGTGCGCGCCGCTTTGCTGCTTTCGGTCCAGGCGGGGCTGGCGGCCACCGCCGTTGCCCTCGTCCTCGGTTCGTGCGCGGCCTTCGCGATACACCGGGCATCGTTCTTCGGACGCGATGCGGTGAGCCTTCTCTTCGTGCTGCCGCTCGCGCTGCCCGGCATCATCACCGGGATCGCGCTCAACGCGTTCTTCAGCTTCGGCGGGGTCACACTTTCGATCTGGACTGTCATCGCCGGCCACGCGACGTTCTGCATGGTGGTGGTCTACAACAACGTGCTGGCGCGCCTGCGGCGCACCCAGGGTTCGCTGATCGAGGCCGCCATGGACCTCGGCGCAAACGGTTTTCAGGTCTTTCGGGATGTGACGCTGCCCCTGATCTCGACCGCCGTGGTGGCGGGAGCAATGCTGGCCTTCGCCCTTTCATTCGACGAGGTCATCGTCACCACGTTCACCGCAGGATCGCAGAGCACGCTGCCGATCTGGATCTTCGGCCAGATCCGCCACGGCATCCTGCTGCCCGAGGTCAACGTCGTGGTGTCCTTCGTGATCCTCGTCACGATCATCCCGGTGGTGATCGCGGCGCGTCTCACGGGCGGCGGAGGAACCGCAAGAGTCCCCGCGGCCCGCTAAGGGTTAGGCGTCGCTCCGATGTGGGGCCGGCGGAGATCGTCGACCAGCCGCGTCATGGCGTAGATCCAAGCCGGCACGAACGCGATCGCCAGGCCCAACGACTCGCCCCAAGGCTGCTGGTTCTGCGGCGACGTGCCCACGATGAAATAGCTGAGCACCTCGTAAAGGCCGGCGGCTGCCGAAGGTATACCGACCACGGCGGTCATCACCGTGATGCCGAGCAGCGTTCCACGCACGATCCACGCTGGCGAACCGCCGGGCATGCGAGCGACAGCGCGCCCCAGGAACAGGTGCACGCCCGCCACCAGCACTCCGATCAAGAGCAGCGTGATGCCGAGCACGAGGTCCTGGCTTCGCTGCTGCTCGTAGAAGTTCGATTGATCTACCAGGGGAGCAACCGGGACGCCTGGCGGGTAGGCGCCCGCGTACGCAACGGGTTGGAAATACGAATAGGCCAGGTTGATATAGCCAAAGCAGGCCTTGAGGATGATGCCCAACCCGCTGAGGCTCGTCAGGATGCCGGCGATCAAGACAACGCGCGCGTAAAGCGCGGTCGCCGTGGCCAGCGTGAACGGGTCGCCGCCGCGTCGCGTCACACCGACGATGCCCCAGGCGATCAGTCCGAGGATCGCAAGCGGGACGAGCAGGCTCAGCATAGAGAAACCCGAACTCGAGACGGTCAGCCTCCGCTCTCGAGCTTCGTCTTCAGGTTCGACATCGCGCCGTTGTAGTTCTTTTGCACCGTGCCCTTGAAGATGGCAAGCACCAGTGGGAAATAGAACGGGCCCCTGGTCATCGTGACGTGGCGCTCGACGTGGGTCCCGCCGTTGGCTGCGGAGAAGACGAACTCGTGGTGGAACACCGAGTTTGAATCTTCGGCGTCGAAGGCAACTCGTCTCGGCGCATCGATCGCGGTGATGGTGACTGTCGACGGGTTCGGCTTTCCGTTCAGCATCCCGTCGGCCTTGTAGCGCGAGCCCATTGCCGGCGGGCCCGGCTTCTCCCCGGTCGCCTTCATGTGGTCGTCGGCGCTCCCCCACTCCCCGTGGCGTGAGACATCCGCGACGTAGTCGAATACCGACGCCTGGGGCGCTTTGACGTCGACTACGTAAACGGCTGAATAAGCCATCCCTATTTGATGAACATCGGAATCACGACGGAAGCCGCCCAAAGCGCCAGACCGACAGCGATCAAGCCGACCTTCTTGTAGCCCCAGCCGATAGCCCCGAGGACGAAGGCGATGAACGCCAGGATCAGGAGGATGATCCCCAGGGTCAAATGCGAGAGCCGGCCGTCCACGAGATACGAAAGTACCCACAGCGCCAGACCCGCGGCGATAAGGTCTGTCTTCTTGTACGACCAGCCTACAGCGGCGACGACGAAGACAATCAGGGCAATGATCTGTAGAAGCTCAGGAAAACTCATGGCAGGTATTGTCGGCTACCCGCTCGCCAATCTCAACAAATTCACAGCTTCAGACTTGTCGGCATGAGCGCTCCGCCAGACGAGCTCAATCTCACCCGGAACGCGCTCACACCCGGCGCCCAGCGAAGCTGGTGGCTGCGCGAGGCCCTGGCCCACGAGACCGGCCCAGATTGCCCAGCCCTGACCGAAGCCATCAACGCCGACGTGGTGATCGTCGGGGGCGGCTTCACCGGGCTCTGGACCGCCTACTTCCTGAGCGAGGCCAAGCCCGACCTGGGGATCGTCGTCCTCGAGCAGGACATCTGCGGCGGTGGGCCGAGCGGGCGCAACGGTGGCTTCGCCAGCGGCTGGTGGGACGAGCTGGACGGCCTGGTCACGCTCTATGGCGCCGAAGCTGCCGTGAAGGCATGCCGCGCGATCTCCGACAGCATCTCCGCGATCGGCCAGTTCTGCTGGACCAACGGGATCGGCGCCTGGTTCAAGCGCTCCGGCTACATGTACGCGATCACGGCGGACGCGCACGAGAGGCTGTGCGAGGAGATGGTCGGGCTGGCCGCTAAGGTGGGCGCTCCCGACGAGCTGCGCGAGCTGACCGCGGCCGAGGTTCGCGCCCGCTGCGCCTCGCCCGCCTTCCGCGGCGGCGCCTTCATGCGCGACGGCGCCTCGGTGCAGCCCGGGCTGCTGGTGCGAGGACTGAGACGCGTGCTCCTCGAGCGCGGAGTGACCATCCACGAGGGAACACGCGCGACCGGCCTCGAGGCCGGCCCGCCCGCCGTCGTCAGCACGCCGCACGGCACAGTCCGCGCCAAAAGCGTGGTGCTGGCGCTCAACGCCTGGGCGACCGGCTGGCCACAGCTCGAGCGAAAGCTCGTGGCCTGGAGCTCCTACATCGTGCTCACGGCCCCGGCGCCGGAGCAGCTGACGGAGATCGGCTGGACCGGTGGGGAGCTGATCTCCGACTTCCGGACCTCGCTTCGCTACTTCAGGACGACGCGCGACGGCCGCATCGCGTTCGGCGGCGGTGGCGGGCGCGCCCGCCGGACGATCGACGATGCGTTCACCCACGACACCCGCGCCGTCATGGAGGCCGCGCAGGGCTTTCGCCTCATGTTCCCCACGTTTGCCGACGTCCCGCTGGAAGACGCATGGGGCGGCCCGATCGACGTGTCGCCCACTCACCTGCCGGTGTTCGGGACCCTCGAGCCGGGCAACGTCTTCTACGCCCTGGGCTATACCGGCAACGGCGTCGCACCCACCCACCTCGCGGGGCAGGTGCTGGCCGACCTGGTGACCGGCCGCGACACGGACGCGGTGAGGCTGCCCCTGGTCAATCCCAAGCCGAGGCTGTTTCCGCCCCAACCATTCCGGTCATGGGGCGCCGCCGTGGTCAGGCGGGCGATGATCGCGAAAGAGACGGCGGAAGAGCAAGGCCGGCGCCCCAACCCGCTGGTCGATCAGCTGGCGAAAATGCCCCGCCGCATGGGCTACCTGTTAGGCCACTGACAATCTCCCTCCCCCGCCAGGGGAGGGCCAGGGTGGGGGGCGGCCTAGTCTGAACCCCGAATCAAATCGCCGACAAGGTGCACGCCCCAGCCCTTCGGCATCAGCCTCTCCGCCAGCACGGAGGTCGTGAACATGAACCCGTTCACGGCGAGGTAGGTAGGGTCGGCCACCACGCGTAGCTCGGTGACCTCGAGGCCGCCGGCCGCCGCCAGCGCTCGCAACGCGCCGACGGTGTTGGCCCGGTACTGCACCGGGAAGGTGTCAGCCTCGCGGCGCCCGTAAAACCGCGACACGAGCCGCGCCTGCACCAGGGGCAAAACCTTGCCGACGCGGTTCAGGACCAGCAGCGGGTTGCGCAGGTTGGGGGTGAGAAAGACGAAGTGCCCGCCCGGTCGCAGAACCCGCCTCACCTCGCTGAAAACCTTCAGCGGCTCCCTGAGATGCTCCAGCACCCAGACGCAGACGACCAGGTCGAACGACTCGCCGGCGAACGGAAGCTGCTCACCGACTGCGCGCAGGATCGGCATGCCCGCCGCACGGTGCCCCGTCAGCGACGGCGAGTCCGGGTCGATTCCCGCCGCCAGCTTCACGTCGCGCCAGAAGAGCTCCACCACTCCGCCGCGGCCGCAGCCGAGGTCGAGCACGCTCGTCTCCGGCGTCACATAGCCGCGAACCAGCGCCTCGAGCTGGTCGCCGCTCGACCGCCATCCCGGCCGCATCGCGCTGTAACGAGCGCGATATGTGTTCTGGAGAGTGAGTGGGAGCAGCGCGGCCGGCGCCTGGTCCCCCACGTCAGGCACGCCCATGCAGGGGCATTCTGACACGCCTCGTCAGCGCTTAAAACGGCTCGAATTTGGGCATAAAAAAGGCATGGCTAAAGGTGATTTTGTCGAGGTCCTGGTGGACGCTGGTGCGGGCTCCGCGCGCGAGTACGTCGTCGAGGCGACCAAGGCCGGCCGCACGGTCGAGGTCCGCAGTTCCCGCACGACGGTCGAGGTTCGCGAGATGACGCGCACGGGTGGAGTTGTCCGCACAGCGAGGTTCATCGCGCCGCGCGTGCTCGCGGTCGTCGAGCACCCAATCGGCGACGCGGGCCGTGCGCGGCCGAAAGTCGCAACCACCCGTACACGCGCCGCCTAAAGCAGGTCCCTACTTTCCGGTTGGTTTTCGAGCCCTGATGTAGGCGCTCCCGACCTTGCCGTCCACGCCGGGAATCGTCTCGGTGGCGTGAACCTGAAAATCGGCGTCCGCGAATCCGGCGGCGAGCAGGGTGGCGCGGTATTCGTCGATCGGGATCGTGCCCGAGATGCACCCGGCCCAAGCGTCGAGCCGCTGCTTCAGATCGGGATCCAGCGCTTCCAACTCGACCATGTCGGCGACGGCGAACAAACCGCCCGGACGCAGCACCCGGAACGCTTCCTTGATCACCGCCGCCTTGTCTTCCGCCAGGTTGATGACGCAATTCGAGATCACGACGTCGACCGACGCATCGGGCAGCGGGACATTGTCGATCGAGCCCTTGAGAAACGTGGCGTTGGCCACGCCTGCTTTTGCCTTGTGGTCGTTGGCAAGCTGCAGCATCTCGTCGGTCATGTCCAGGCCATAGGCATGACCGCCCGGCGCGACTCGCCTCGCCGAGAGCAGAACGTCCAGGCCCGCCCCCGACCCGAGGTCGAGGACGACCTGCCCCGGCTCCAGCTGGGCGATCATCGTCGGGTTCCCACAGCCAAGGCTGACGGACTCGGTCAGGCCGATCTCCTTCAGCTCGTCCGCTGAATAGGAACCGGTGCACCCGCAGTCCGGGCCGTCGGCCTGACAGCAGCCGGCGCTGGGGTCAGGTTGAAGAACGGCAAGCTGCCTGGCGACTCCCGCGTACCTGGATCGAACGGCCTCTTTGACGTCACTCATGTGCTCTTGGCTCCTTAAATCGATAGCTGTCGATGGGTTGATCCTAGCGCATCCATCGACAGATGTCGATGGGTTGCGTATGATTGGTTCGATGGCGATCAGGGAGCTGCCCGTGCTGAGAGAGCGCGGGGCGTGCTGCGAGCTGCCGGTTGTCAAAGAGAGCTGGGCCAACCAGACCTCCGAGCTGATGAAGGTGCTGGCAGACCCGACCCGCCTCACCATGCTCGCCTCCCTCTGGAAGGCCGGCGCTCCGATCTGCATCTGTGACTTCACCGCCAGCCTGGAGCTGGGCCAACCGACCATTTCGCACCACATGGCAAAGCTCAAGGCGGCCGGGCTCGTCAACTCGGAGAAGCGGGGCATCTGGATCTACTACCGCCTGAATGAGAAGCTCGCCCCCTCGACGCGCCGGCTGCTTGGACAACTGATCCGCTAGCGGATACGGTTACGCCGTGCGTCTGAGCCCGGTGGTGCTGGTGACGGCCCTGGCGTTCTCAGCATGCGGTGGATCGCCCTCCGCGAGCAAGACCTCCCCGAGCCCCAGCACTCAGTCGACCATCACCGCGAGCGCATCGGCCGCCCCATCGTCGAGCCCGGGGTCCACGTCAGGCGGCACCTCGTTGGTCCACTGCAACACTGCCCCTCCGGCCGGCGACAACCTCGTGATCGGCGCGGTCAGCGGCGACCCGACCGTCGTGGTTCGAGACATACAGGACCCTTCCAACGCAAAGAACGTGTGCACGTTCGATGCAGCTGCGATGAGCCCTCAGTTCGTCAACGCCACCCAGGTGGCCTACGAGACGGCGAGCAACCAGCTGATCAAGGCGGATCTCACCTCCGGCAGCACCACCTTGATGGCAAGCTTCGGCGCCGGCCTCGGGTCCGGACAGTATTCGGTCAGCCCCGACGGCCGGTCGATCACCTATCTCGACGGCAATGCTTGGCACCTCGTCACGCCATCGGGCAACCGCACCTTGACAACGCTCCCGGCGGTTCCGAACCGGGGTGTCAACCCAGATGAGGACGACATCTTTCTCAGCTACTCGCCCGACGGCCTGTACATCGCGCTGGTTCAGACCTTTCACACGGGCGGAAGCGGCGCGACCGCGCCCGACCAGGTGCGAAAGGCTAGCGACGGATCCCTGGTCTACTCGACGTCCGGCATGACGATGGGGGTCTGGGCCTCGGTCCCTAGCCGCTTGTTCTTCAGGGACTCTGGTGGGACCGTCCACCGGTGGGATCCGAGCAGCGGGCTCTCCACGATGCTCGCGCTGCACTGGATCGGCCCCAAGTCCTCGCCCGACGGTCGCTGGATCGGCTACACGTTCCGGACCTCGGGCGGGCTCGGAGGCGTCGGCTTCTACAGCGTCCAGTCGAACAGCGTGTCGAACACGACACCACCCGGCCGCTCTGGAGTGAGCTTTCTCACCAACGACCTGGTCTGGTACATCGGCGAGAAGGCGTGCTCGACGTGCCTCGGCGGCCTTCCGACGCCGACGGGCGTGACGTACATCTACGACATCGCTGGGACATCGGAAGTCGTCTCACGCCTGTCGGGGGTCTCTGACGCCTGGCCCCACTCGACGACCCCAGGCCTGTAGCCGATTCCCTCCTCGGCCGGCGGCCCGACCCGTCACCCGGTTCCGGGACAATGTCGGAAGGCATCCTCACCACGAAGGAGAGCGTTATGAACCTTCCGCCCGGAGTCCGGTCTGAATCCGTCAAAACCGATCGTCTGCGAATGCGCTACATCGACTCCGGGCCCAAAGACGGTGTACCTGTCCTGATGATTCATGGAAACCTGTCGACTGGTCGCTTCTATGAGCACCTGATGCCCGGCGCACCCGCCGGCTACCGCCTGATCGCTCCAGACATGCGCGGCTTCGGCGATACCGAGCGCAAGCCGATCGATGGGGCCAGAGGCCTGCACGATTGGGCCGACGACACGTTCTCCCTGGTGCAAGCGCTCGGGATCAAGCGGCCCGTGCACCTGGTCGGATGGTCGACGGGCGGAGCAGCCATCGCCAACTACGCCGGAGACCGGCCGGTGGCCTCGCTGACGTTCGTCGATCCGGTTTCACCTTATGGATTTGGCGGGGTCAAGTTGGACGGGACACCCTGTTTCCCCGACTACGCCGGCTCCGGCGGCGGGACCGGAAGTCTGGATTTCATGAAGCGCATCGCAGACCAGGACAGGTCGTCCGACTCACCCTTCTCGCCTCGCAACGTCATCAACTCCTCCTACTGGACACCCACGCATCGAGAGCCGCCCGAGCGCGAGGACATGCTGGTGGACGAGATCTTGAAGTCGGTGACGGGCGACGACGGCTACCCCGGTGATTCAGCGCCGTCCGCGAACTGGCCCGGCATCGCCCCGGGCACTCGCGGCATCCTCAATGCGCTGTCCGGCAAGTACTGCAGCTGGTCTGAGATCGTCGACCTCGAGCCCAAACCTCCAGTCCTCTGGACCCATGGGACGGCCGACATCGTCGTCGCGGACGGGTCCGCCTGGGAGATGGGCACCCTGGGCAAGATGGGGGTCGTTCCAGGCTGGCCGGGTGAGGAAGTGTTTCCGCCTCAGCCGATGGTGACGCAGATTCGCAACGTCCTCGAGCGCTATCGCGATCGCGGCGGCCACGTGCAGTTCGAGATGTTCGAAGGCTCTGGACACGGCCCGCTTTTCGACGCCGCCGAGCGCTGGAGCGAGGTCTTCTTCACCTTCGTCACCTCAGTCGAGCGTGGCGCACCCGCTGGAGCAGCCAAAAAGGCGGACTAGGGCGAGGCCTCAAACGATGTTGCGAAACGGCTCCGGCCTGTAGCCGGCCAGCGCCTTCTTCCAGTCCTCGTTCAACAGGCCGATCACGATCGGGTCCTCCCTGGCCAGCCATGCCAGGTGCCGGAGGCCGTGCTCCAGGACCTGCGCGGCGGCGATGGTTTTCGCCGCGCTGGTGGCTTCCGACCGGGCCAGCTCGACCCTCGAGATCGGGATTCCGGCGAGGTGCGGCGCCTGGGCCTCCGAGTTGACCACGACGAAGCTGAGCACGACGGCGCCTCGAGCACGACGCCAGGAGGTGGAGTGGACAAGGACCGGCTCGCCCATCAGGTTGCGCGAGAGGCGGCTCACGACCTCGACGGGATCGTCCTCGGCCGCGACCTCGATGTACCAGGGATCCGGGCCGCAGGGCCCGGCCAGCTCAGGCCGCCCCGCCTTCATGCGCAGCACGAAGACCTCCACCTGGACCGGCCCTTCCACCATCCAGGGCTGGACCTGCGGCGGCGGGTGCTGGCTCAGATCGCGTGAGCCCTGGCGAGGACCTGCTCGCGCGTGACCTTCATGTTGTGCGACTCGCCCGCGTGCTTCTGGAGCGCGGGGACGATCTCATCCTCGGTCCCGCGCACCTCAAACCCGCACTCGCAGCGAACCACCAACGCCGGCCGGCTCCCTGTGCCCACACGCGCAGGATATTTCACCTCCACACCAAGTGGGGAGGTCGGCCCGGCTCGCGAAAGCGAGCCCGGCCGGGTGGCGCGATGGAGCTTGCTACGCGACCTCACGAAAACTCACGCGCCGCAACGCCAAGCGCTTTAAGCGTTGCAAAGTCCGGGTTCGGGTTCTGGTAAACGAGGCTGACGACGCTGTCGCTCCGGTACGGGACAGGCAGATGCGCGATCTCCGCCAGCCTGAGCCCTGCCCACACCGGCTGCCAAGGTACGGGCAGGAACCTGGGGTGCCTGTCCTGGCGGCGGGCGAGCTCGGCCAGCAGGTCGCGCATCGCCCAGGGCCGCGGCGCCGCGGCAGCCACGGGCTTTCCGGGGTTCTCGAGCTCCCCGTCACAGAACCTTCTCAACAGCTCCCAGAGGTCCTGCTCGTGGACGAGGTACTGCGGGTGTACGCCACCACTGATCAATGGGACGAGCGGGACCAGGCCCGCGTTGACGCTCTTGGCGAGGCTGCCGAACATCCCCCCGGTGGGCGGCCCGTCGGCCCAGACCAGGCCCGCGCGCACCACGAGAGCCCCGGCGGCGGCAGCCGCGGCTTCGATCTGGAGCTTCGCCCGGCCGTAGAGCGAGCGGCATCCATCGAACGCGCTGATCGTGGACAGGACCGCGATCCGCTCCACGCCTCCGGCTGTCGCCGCGGCCAGCAGCTTTCGGGAACCCTCGACGTTCACGCGCTGGATCTCCGCGCGGTCGACCGGTTTGAAGTCATACGCGCAGTGAACCAACGCTGTGATGTGACGGCTCCGGAAGACGTCCGGCTCCAGCTGACCGCCCAGGCGAAATGGCACCATGTCACCGTCGCTCGCGGCCACCGAATGGGAGAGCCGCGTCACCGTCCAGCCCGCCCCTTCAAAGCGTCGCACCAGCATCGAGCCCACAAACCCGCGCGCGCCCGTGATTGCGATTGTTTTCACGAGGCGATCGCCGCGCTTCCAATCCGGTGAGCGTTGGCCATGACGCTCAGGGTGATGGTCGTCGCGGGCAGCGATGGAAAAACGCTCGCATCGACGAGGTGCACGCGCGTGAAGCCGTGCGGCCGGCCCAACACGTCAACCTCGAGCGGACCGGGATTCGCCTTCATCGGAAAGGTCCCGCCCGTGTGAAACCCGCGGCCGGGCGGACCGACTCGCAGCATCCGGGGAACCGGGATTGCCTTCATCGAGCTGCGCTCGGCCCAGAGCCGCCGCTGCACGGCGGCCAGGGCCGCCCGGGTCCGTGGATTCGACTCACCGGAAAGATCGAGACTTGGCAACCCGCCGGCGCTACTGCGCCTTAGCACGAGCTGGATGCGGGCTGACAGATCGGAGTGCAGGTAGCCCTGGATCAGGAGCAGTCGGCCGAGCACGCCGCGCTTGAAGATCGGCAGGACTCCTCGCAGCGGGCCCATCGTCCGCTCGATCTCCTCTTGAAAGAGCTCGTTGTACGTGTACACCTGAAGGTGCGACCGATGCGGCCCCACGGCCGGGTCGAGCATCTCGATGAACACCTGGGCCAGGGTGTGCAGCCTCTCATTGAGAGCGCCGGGCTGGCCGCGGTAGCGAACCAGGGGCAGCAGGAAGTAGCAGTTGTCGAGAGCATGGATGGGCTGCTCGTAAGCGTCGAGAGAGGCCAGCATGATGCGCGCGGTCGACAGCACGCCGCAAGCGACGCAGACTCTGTCGGCGCGCATCCGAAACGTCCCGGCGGTGTCGAGGTCGCGACCAGTCACCTCGACCTGCGAGCCCACCTCGACCAGCTGCTCGACCACGACTCCGGGCCGGTAGCTGAAGGAAGGGTTGGCTCGCAGCCTTTCCAACGTGTGAGCCGAGCTGTAGATGAACTCGTAGGGACATCCATAGATGCACTTTCCGCAGTGAACGCAGCCCGGTTTGCCGTCCGCGTCCTCAGCCTGCACCGCCAGGCGAGACGCTCCGAACCGCACACCGTGCGCGGATAGCTTCGACGCGTTCAGCTCGAGGTCGCGGAGAAAAGCCTCCGCCTGGCTGCTGCTGCCCAGCTTCCCCGGACTGTCGTGATGCAGAGGGAACTCTTCCTCGAGGCGATCGTGCCGGCCAGAGAACGGCATCATCGCGAGCGCCGCGCGATAGTGAGGCGCGAGGTCGTCGGCTGTGATGGGCCAATCGCTCATGTCCTCGGTGCGATACGGCAGGACGCTGGCGCCCCACACGTTGCTGAGCCCGCCGCGGGCAAAGGACGCCTTCCCGAATGCGCCGTCCAACGTCATCGGATGCTCGACCGGGTCCCGGTACGGGAAATCGGAACCATAGGCCAGCTTCACCGGGATGCCATCTGGCGTCACCTCGACGCCGTCGCGCAGGAAGCCAACCGATGCCTGCTCCCATGAGATCGATGAACGCGATCCGAGATTCGCCACCTGGCGGCGCCGAGCGGGCTCCAGCTGTAGGCCCGCGTCGATCATCGTGACCTCCTCGCCGCCGTCCAGGAGCGCGCTGGCGCATGCGACGCCCGCCGGGCCGGATCCGATCACAAGAATCATTCGGGTCCGCAGAGCATGACGTTAATGATCGAGCACCCACTTATCCTTCTCGATCGTGTGCGCGCTCGTAAGCGAAATCTACGCCGCTCCCAAGGCGGCTCCGGTTAGGGAGTGAACCCTGGACAAGACTGAGCTCGGACGTGCGGGAGAGCTTGCCGTGGCGCTGTACGCAATGGTCTCGTCCGATGGCGAGCTCCAGCTCTACACACCGGTGGCGGACGACGACCACGTCGATGCAACCGCCGGCCGGCGCGGCGGTGTACCGGCGATCGCCATCCAGGTGAAGACCGCACGCGAGGTCGATCGCAATGGGCTGGTGGAAGCCAAAGCCGACTACCAGGTCGGCCGCGTGCGAGAACACCCGGCGTTTCTCTATGCGGTGCTTCTTCTACCCTCGGTCACGATCGAAACCATATGGCTGGTCCCGAGCCCCGACTTCAACCGCCTCGCGTATCGGCATACCGCTGGCGATCGAGAGATCCTCGAATTCCGCGGCGACCCGTCCCGCGACGACCGCTACTCGACATTTCGAATACCACCGCTCGAGACCGGTCCCCGGCTGCTGGCTGTGATCGACTCGCTCGCCGAACACATCCCGCTACACGGGCTGAGCGGAAGTGGAGGCTTGATGCTCGCGGCGCGCCGGCCCCGCACATCGTGAACCGATTAGGAGGCGCTTCATCACTCGTTTATTCAGGCCCGGATCGGGTGACGCCCCACTGCGGGGCGTCACCCGTTCTGATCAGTCGCCTTCGCCTGAAACGGGCTGCATGAGAGTCGACTCTGCATAGCTCGCGATCAGCACGCCCATCTGGGTTGCGTCATCGCAGGAGAAGCGAAAGTGAAATCCCGCGAACACGCGCGCGTCCGCCACTTGCGCAATGGCATCGGAGAAGCTCGTGAAGCTCCGGTCGACTCCGGGCAGACCGTTAGACGTCACCGTAAACTCGGCGTTGGAGCCGAAGGCGGAAGCGAGGATGGAGGCCGCTGCGCTGCTGACGCCCGAGTGGCCGGATGGATATTCCTGAAAGTAAGGCGTGACAAGCAGCGGCGCCCAGGTCGGATCGCCGATCGCCGTGACCGGTCGCCAGAAGTTGAACGCGTTCTTAGCATCCCAGACGGCGATGCCTGCGTCTGCCTCGGTCATGTTCAGCAATGCAAGCAATCGTGCGCTGCCAACAAGATTGAGGTGATTCTCCAGGGCCAGCGAATCAGCGACCCGGTCCCACATGTCGGTCGGCGTGTCGCCCTGCCAGAACTTCGCGGTCTCCGTCTGATAGGGGGATCGAAGCGTGCTCGTGGCGCTCCCGTACGCCTTGACCTCGTTGAGATCGCGGGCGTAGAGGTCGCTTGTGAGCGCCGGCGGCCCGGCGGGACGGAACTGCGACGGAGAGGTCAGCGCGAATGGCGTTGTGGTCGCAAGGGTCCGGAACTTCGGCGGCCCCGAACCGCCCGGTGTCGGCTGCCAGTCACCGGGCGCGGTCCCGAATACATACGGCGAAGGAGTCGCGTTGAAGCCATCGGCGGCCCGCCATGCCAGGATCTGGCCGGCGACAGTCGTCCCCCAAGCCAGACCCCTGCGGATGGTTGGATTCGATCGGCCCTTACCGTGACTGATGGTCGCGACGGTAGCTGCGAGATCGGCGTCGAGCGCAGATTTCTGCGCCGGGAACAGCGACACAAGCGCCGCGTATGCGGCGCCGATCGCTGCCGCCTCTCGCGATGCGCCAGGTGGTGCCGCCGGGGCGACGTGGATCGCCGTATAGCGCGGCGCGATGCCGTTCACCGCGTCGAACACCGCCGCCTGGACGATCGCTCCGAGCCGCGTGGCGGCGGGAGGCGGAACGTTGGCCGTGGCGAACGTGGACAGCATGGTCGCATCCCACTCGATCACCACGTTCGGGTTCTCCGCGGCACGCGTCGAGAGCATGCCTCCGGGCGCAGCCACAGTGCTGCTCATCGCGACAACAAACGCCAGCACGCTAAGCACAAGTCTTCGTTTCATGGATCGCAACGTAGCCCTGGGAACTGAACGCGCCTAGTGCAGAATCTGCAGTTGCTGGTACAAAATTTGTACTTGCTCACGAGGCCAACTGGGGCCACAATCGGGCAATGGCTGGATACGGGCAGTTCTGCCCCGTTGCACGTGGCTCTGAGATATTCGCCGAGCGATGGACCCCGCTCATCCTTCGCGAGCTGTTGGCGGGCCGATACCACTTCAGCGAGATGCTGAAGGGCCTTCATCGGATGTCGCCGAGCCTCCTTGGCCAGCGTCTGCGCAGTCTGGAGCGGGCAGGGGTCATAGAGACCCGGCCGAATCCCACCGGGAGAGGCTCGACCTACCACCTGACCGAGGCCGGAAGCCAGCTCGCCGAACTGGTGGGCGCTCTCGGAATCTGGGGCCAGAAACATCTCGAGATCCAGCCGGAGCACCTCGATAGCGACTACTTGATGTGGGGCCTTCTCACCCATCTTCACGGTGACAAGCTGCCGCCTCAGCGGCGAGTCGTCCGCTTCGAGTTCCACGACGAGCGAAAGCGTTACTGGCTGGTGCTGAGGCGTGACGATCCAGACCTCTGCTACAGCGATCCTGGCTTCGGCGACGACCTTGTGATTCGGGCCGACCTCGAGGCCATCACGAGGGTCTACCTTGGAGAGCTCAGCCTGGCCGACGCCCGTCGCTGCGAGCTGCTGGAGATCGAGGGTCCGCGGGATCTGGCACGCGGAGTAAACGACTGGTTCCCCATCAGCGGCTTCGCATCTCATGCGCGCGCCGTCACATACGACAGCAGGTCACGGTCCTTCAGGCGGATCGACGCGCCGGTTCAGCGACTCCTGCCCGGGCTGGAATCAGCTGACACCTGGGTCCAATCGAGACTCGAGCCGCTTCGATCCTAGAGGCTCAATCGGAGGGTGCAGTAGTCAACTGTCAGGCCATCCCTTGTCGACTGTCCGTAGGGAAAGATTTCCTTGCGGAAGCCGGCCGCATCAACGAGGGTGTGAAGGAAGTCGATGTCTCCAGAGGTGCCGAAGTTGAGCAGAATGCGGCCGCCCGTACGCAGATGGTCCTTCGCCTCTCTCATGAATTTGGTCAAGGCCCGGTAGTTCTCATCCGCGGTGCTCACCTCCAGCAGATCGCGAGGAGCGAACCAGCGAAAGGGAGGATCGAAGACGATGAGGTCAAAGGCACCGTCCACTGCCTCGAAGACGTCGCTTTGAAAGAAGGTGATTCGACTGCTGACGCCATTGCGATCGGCGTTTGCGATTGCGCAGTCCACGGCCTTCGGATTGACGTCGACGGCCACCACATCTGACGACACGGCGGCCGCGAGGATCGCGTTCACGCCGCTGCCGGTCCCCATGTCGAGCACACGGTCGGTCGGCTTGACCTCTGCGACCACTGCCTCTTGAAAGCCCCCGCCGTGAGATGGGGCAAACACATCTTCCGTGACGTAAAGGTCAAGTCCCAGCAGAGAGATGCGCGTGGGCAGGCTGGCTCGCAGGTTCTCGTACGCAACGTCGTGCCACCTGCGCAGGCTGCGAGCGCGTTCTGGCGACATCATCGGCTTGTAGCCGTCCGAATCGGGCATCCAGCCAGTCTATTGTTCGGTCCCACCACTCGGGTTGGTGGCGCACACGTATAAGCGAATAAGCGTTTATTCGCCTATACTCCTCCCCATGCCGATCTATGTCACCCCTCCCAAATCACCTGCATTGCTTCGACGGCTGGAGGAGCTCGATGAGCTGCGCCGGTACCTGGCTGAGCATCTTGGCGACTCAGCACTGCCCTGGACGGGTGCGCTGCGCCGGCTTGCCGCGGCCGAGGCAACGGTCGGCTCCACGTCCATCGAGGGCTACGGCGCCAGCCTCGAGGACACCGTCGAGATCCTCGCGGGGCGGCATCCGGCCGGTGCATCGGACGAGACGCAGCGGATCATCGCCGCGTATGCGCAGGCGATGGACCGGGTGGCCGTGCTGGCCGACGACCGTCACTTCGTGTGGTCCCCCCAGACGATGCTCGACCTGCATTTCCTGGTCTGTCACCCCCAACCGCAAGCAGGCCCGGGAAGATTGCGCGACCGGCCCGTGATCGTGACGCGCGGCCTGGGCCGGGATCCTTACCGGCCACCCGCCTCGAGCGACGTCGTCGCGCTCGTGAGGGAAGTGGCCAGATGGTTGGGTTCCGGGGATCTTTCCCGCCACCCGGTGGTTCGAGCCGCGATGGCGCACCTGAACCTCGTATCCATCCATCCCTTTCGCGACGGAAACGGAAGGCTGGCTCGAATCGTCCAATCCCTTGTGCTCGCCAAGGAAGGTCTCCTTCGTCCCGAGCTGGTCTCCATCGAGCCATACCTGGGACGGCACACGCGGGAGTACTACGCCGTCCTGGAGATGGTTCAGGGGCCGGCTTTCGATCCGAACCGAGATGCGTCGGCGTGGGTGGAGTTCTGTATCGAAGCCCACGTGTTCGAGGCAACGGAGCGGCGTCGCTGGCTGGAGATCGCGTACGCCCGGCACGATTTCTGCGAGCAGCTGGCGCGTGGGCAGGCTTATCCGGAACGGTTCGTGATGGCCCTGGACCAAGCCTTGCTTGGCTTGCCGCTCACGAACGCCGACTATCGACGCGAGGCAGACATCGCCGGCCCGACCGCGACGCAGGACCTCCAGCGACTCCGTCGGGACGGTTGGCTCGACCAGGAGGGCGGCGGCCGCTCCGTGCGGTACGTGGCGGGTGAGAAATTGCAGGAGCGCTGGTCGGCTTCCCGCGACAGCTGAGAAGGGTTCCACACAACGCTCTCAGATCGGCGCAGGTTGAGTTGCGCGATTAGCTCAAACGGGACGCAGCAACCTACCAGGTTGAGCTGTACTCCTAGCCGACCACTGCCGCCACGTGCAGTCCCAGACCGACAATGCCGGCCGCTGTGATGCCAGTCGCCACGACGCCCACCGCCACGACACCCAATGCCACCAAGCCCAACGCACCGTTCATCGCCTCGGTTGACCTCAGCTACTCGATGTTCTTGAGGAAGCTGAGCACGCGCTCAGTGAGCAGCGCCGCAGCCCTTTCGTCGTAGTCCGGGAGACTGATGTCGGCGAACAGGTGTCGATCGCCGGGATACAGGAACAGCTCCACGCTCTCTACCGTCTCTTCGAGCTGGCGGGCTATGGCGAGGTCTTCGTTCGGCGGCAAGGCCCACTCGTCCGCGTCCATCATGTGGATCTGGAGCGGGACGCCCTGCGGCCACGGGCAGCCAAACTCCGAGGTCGGGACGCACGAGTGAAACAGCAAGGCTCCCTTCGTTTCAGGCCTTGTCTGGGCCAGCATCTGCGCCGGCAGCACACCCAGCGAGAAGCCTGCATAGACGATTTCGTTCGGCAAGCTGTCGGCGGCGAGTCGGCCCCGCTCGATGATCGTGTCGAAGCCGACGAGCTCGGCGTAGCTGACGCCTTCGGCAAGTGTGGTGAAGACCTTGCCGTCGTAGAGGTCCGGCGCGTGAACGATGTGTCCCGCTGCGCGGAGTTCATCGGCGAAGGAGAGGAACCCGGCCGTCATTCCCTGTGCATGGTGGAAGAGGAGAAGCTCAGCCATTTGGTTGCAGCTGGAGGATAGCTCGCGTTCGAATTCGGAAGATGGGGCGGGGAATTATGTGGTCTGGGCTGGAAACCTCATTTAATGCAGGGACCCGCCGGTCGGACAGGATGAAATGGGGCGTGCTGCTTGTACGCGGTGTTGATCTGATGGCGCAGTTGTCATTCGTAGTAGTCGTGTCGTAGTTTTTGTGCGCACCGAAGGCCCTAAAGTGCAGTCATGAAACCGGATCTGGCCGGCCCCGCTAAGAAGAGGAGTCTTTGGTGGCCATTAAACCTGCGGTGGGTCCAGATCGTGATCATCGCCGCCATCTCCCTCTACATCGTCAATTTCATCCTGGCGATCCTCTTCCCGGGAACGCAGGTTTGAGACTCCCTCGGCTCTTTAGCGCAGTGCAGCGCAAAAACGACATCCACGCGGTGTTGTGGTTTGACTGAATTCAGAATCGTGGTGGGCCGGGGTTTCCGTAACGCGAACCAAAGCATCGAACTTAGTGGACGAACGATCTCGATCTGAGGTCAGAGTCTCCGACGGCGCCTTCCGTATGCCACGGCGCGGTGCTTGATCGCTCTGATGACAACTCGCTCGTTACCCCGGACACCCTCGATCGTGTAGATGACACGATAGTTGCCAACCCGCGCCGACCACAGCGGTCGGAGGCGACCGAGCAACGGTTGACCGATTACTCTCGGGTCAAGACGCAGGCCTTCAACAATTGTTGCGGCGGCGGTGCGTACGCTCTTTGGCAAGTTTTCCAAGTCGCTCCTCGCCCGGCGTGTTAGGACGAGCTCAGGCAAGCCCGAGTTCTCGTTTCACCTCTTCCCAAGGAATAATTCGGCCAGCGGCGATATCTTCATCACTCTCAGCTAATGCTGCCATCAGGTCCTTGTCGCTCAGGACCTCGAGCGTTTCCAGTAGGGACTCGTACTCGGCTGATGACATCACCACAGCGGCAGGGCGACCGTTCCGCGTTATGACCACGTGCTCATGGACCTGTTCGATCTCGTCAAGGAGCTCGGTAAGATGGCTTCGCGCGTCCGTAAACGGGACCGTCTTTGCCATGTCGACAATTGTACAGAATTGTGGACAAGCTGGTGGGCCGCCGTGGACTCGACCACCTACCTCCCAGGATGGACAAGCGCCTCGCCAGCGCGAAGGCGATCGTCCGGAAATAGGAGTTTCCCTCTCCCCATTGGGGAGAGGGCTAGTACTCCATATAGTTACGGTCCTTGGGCTAGCGTGCGCTGGTAGGGGAAGGCGTGGCGCGGCTCGTCATCCCCTGAAAGTAGTGACCCTTGTCGAGGTCTTCGATGAGCCCGGGATTGGTCGGTTGCCATCCCAGCAGCTCGCGGGTCAGCGTGCTCGAGGCTGGGGCGTCGAGCGCGAGGAAGCCGGCCAACCACGCGAAGTGCTCGCCTGCGTCCTCGGCAGAGATGGCGACCACAGGGAGGTCGAGATGCCGCCCGATCCTTTCGGCGATCGTGCGGATCGGCACGCCCTCGTCGGCGACCGCGTGCAGCACCGATCCGGCGGGGGCCTTGTCCAGCGCCAGGCACACGAGGTGCGCTGCATCCAGCCGGTGCACGGCGGGCCACCGGTTTGACCCGTCGCCGATGTAGCCGGAGACGCCCTTGTCGCGGGCGATGCCGACCAGTGTCGCCATGAAGCCGTGATCTCCATCGCCGTGGACCGTCGGCGAGAATCGCACCACAGCTGAGCGGATGCCTTGCGATGCGAAGGAGACCGTCATCTGCGCACTGCCCAACCGAGTCCCCGGACCGCCGCTTAGAAACGCAGAAGGGTCGGGACCACTGTCCCGTTCGGTCAGCACACGCCCCGGAGCGAGCCCGAGCGTCCCGGACGCGATGAGTAACGGCCGATCAGAACCGGCAAGCGCCTCGCCGAAGGTCTCGATCGCGCGGCGATCCGCATCCGCAGCGGCCTGGAAGCCTCCCGAGAAAGCGCTGTCGTGCTTGAACGCGAGGTGGATCACACCGTCCGACGCAGCCGCTGAAGTCCGCAGGCTGTCGAGGTCGTCAATGGTGCCGCGACGCACGTCCGCTCCAGCGTGCATGAGCGCAGCGGCCGCGGCATCCGAGCGAGCCAGTCCGATGACGTGATGGCCCGCGCCGATGAGCTCGGCAACGACGGCGGAGCCGATCCAGCCGGACGCACCAGTGATGAAAACGCGCATGGGAGACCTCCTTTCGGTCGACATTCCTCGGTTAGAGGACGGCTGATGTCAGTAACTGTCATTAATGTAGCACGCCATGTCAGTCGCTGTCATCAAGTACGATCGGCACATGGGAAGATGGGAGGCAGACGCGCGTGGCCGGCTGGAGCAGGCAGCCCTCGCCCTTTACGGCGAGCGCGGGTTCGAGCAGACCACGGTGGCGGAGATCGCCAAGCGGGCAGGGCTCACGGAGCGAACGTTCTTCCGGTACTTCACCGACAAGCGCGAGGTTCTGTTCTGGGGCGCGGGCAGACTACAGGAGTCACTGGTCAGCGCCGTAGTGGCAGCGCCCGATTCCGCCGCGCCGATCGACGCGGTCATCGCTGCCCTGGAGGCTGCCGGCGCCGTCTTCCAGGAGGGCCGCGAACACTCCGTGCAGCGCCAAGCCGTCATTGACGTGAACGCAGAGCTGCGAGAGCGCGAGCTGATCAAACTCGCAAGACTCGCCACGGCGCTCGCGGGCGCGCTGCACCGGCGCGGCGTCAGAGAGCCAACCGCGAGCCTGGCGGCGGAGGCAGGGATCACCGTCTTCAGAATTGCTTTCGAACGCTGGATCAAGGACACGAGCGGGCGAGAATTGCCACAGCACATCCGAGAGTCATTTGATGAGCTGAAAACCGTAACCGCGGGCAGATGACTCGGGATGGGGGCCGGGACAGCATCAATCCCAGCCTTCCGGCTTCCGACTGCGCTGGTCGAGTTATGGGAAGCAGTGGTGGGCCGCCGTGCCGACAACCAGAGGTACCGTGATCTGTTCTGAGTGCGGTCAGGAAGTCAGCGCTTCCCGGCTCGGATTATCGCTGTTAATGCGGTGGTAGGCTGGCAGAGATGCGACAGCGAAGCCTGTGGAGGGTGAGCATCGCGCTCGGAATTTCGGTCGTGGTCGTTTGGCTGTTTTGGGCTGTGTTGCTCGGCCCGGATCGGCTCAATGCGCCGTTCTTTTGATCGGACGAGGGCGCGGCGGCGCTGATGCTCGGAGGCCGCCCGCGTATCGAGGGCCCCTTCCAGCCGTCAAGCATTTATCAAGTTCGATTCAACTGTGCTTGGCACGAGCGAATCGTTATCGCGTGCGGTTGAATTCGAAACCGGTGGTGGGCCGCGGCGTACTCGAACCACCTACCTCCGCGGTAACTGTCGCTCGCCACAAACATGGGAC
>PLYZ01000016.1 GCA_003151935.1 Candidatus Dormiibacterota bacterium
GTTGCAACGACTCCATGAACCCAAGGGTTCATCACCAAGCCGATCGTGACAAAGTAGCCGGGGCGGACGGTGCGACAGGTTGAACTCTCGCCGAAGCTCGCGATTCAAAGCGTCGATGTCGACGCGTTCCGACCCGCCCTGGTCATAGATCGCGTCCTCGCAGTACCGGGCGATCTCATTCAGTAGCCCAGTACACGGCGGCTGGCCGTCGCCGCCAGCCTCGCCGAGCCCGAATCAAGCTCGCCCAGACTGTCTGGGGGTCAGTCCTCTGCACCGAGCTGTTCGCGGATTAGGGGCAACACGGGCCGGCAGGCTATCGCTGACGCCGTTCCCGGCCTGGATAAAGAGCTGTGGGTGGGCCCGCCCCCGGACCGATGCTGGGGCGTCGAGGCCGAGCCGACTAGCCTAGCTCCGAACCGGCGCCTCACCGAAATCCGCCGGAATCGCCGTGTCGACGGTCGAGGCGTCCTCGGCCTGTGGTGTTTCCTCCGGCAAGGCCCGCTCCTTGACCTTGCTCCCGGCAACCGCGGCCTGCGCAGAGGCCCACAGCGAGACGCCGAGCGCGACGATGACTCCCCCCGCCAGGAGCAGCCCGGCATTGGTCTTTTGACCCGTGGTGCGGTTCAGAAAGAGGTCCAGCCCGACCAGCACCGCGACAGCCATAAGGGCCAGCAGACCGTCAGTGACGAACAGGCCCCAGACCTCGACAGCCGCCGCTCTCAGCAGGCGGACGGCTGCTGCGTCGACGATCGCGGCGGGCCTCCACAGGAGGAGGCGAACGAAGATGAATGAGGCGAGCGCATATCCAGCGATCAAGGCCAGCAGAACCAGGTCCCCGTTCCACCAGGCTACGCCGAGCCCCTCTCCAGCGAAAAATGTGCCAAACGCGGTGAGCATCACACCGACGGCGTACTTCACGAGGTTCTCGGGCACGCGCGTCAGCGGGTGCCGGAGGACGGCGCCAGCGGCCACAACGATTAGGAGCGAAACCAGCGCCCCCGCCGCGGCGGCGGGCAAGCTGTTGAGGCCGCCCAGCGCGACCACTATGAACACTACTTCGAGCCCTTCCAGGAACACGCCTCCGAACGCGGTGCCAAATGCGTGACCGTGGCTCATCACCTCATCGCGCGTTTCCTCGTATTCGTCCGCCTCGTTCCGCTGAGCTTTGAGGCCGCTCGAACGAAGGATGGCCTTGTACAGCCAGCCCAGACCAAACATGAGCAATGCCACGCCAACCCCTGTTCGAGCAAGCGAGATTGAGATGTAAGCCGTGATGGTGAGGTTGAAGATGACCACGAGGACGACAAGCACGCCGAGAGCAGCGACGGCGGCTGTGATCGCAGTGCGCCAACTCTTGAACATTCCAACAGCCAGTACGATCGTCAGCGCCTCGACCCACTCCACCCCGGCCGCCAGCGACGTGGCGAGCGCGACAAGCAGACTACTCATGTGTAACTCCGATGATCGCGCGTTGGCACCGCTGCGTGAGTAATGTCGCCGCCCACCCCGATCCTGCTCCTACGAGCCGGGTTAACGCAGCTCGCCGCATGACGACTGAGACGATTAACGGCATACGGCTCAAAGTCTTCGTGGTGACGCTCACCAGGCACCGGCGGCGCCGGATCCAACTTCAGCGACCCGTTTTTCATCTCCCTCCGCTTCGGCTCGCCAAAAGAGGTCGGAGGATATCAAGATGTCGGCAGTCGCGATGTTGGTGGCCAGCGGCACGTTCCGTACATTGCAGATCCGCAGGAGGGTCTGAATATCCGGGTCATGCGGGTGTTTATCCAGGGGATCGACAACGAAGACAACAGCATCCACTCTGCCTTCCACGATTCGGCTCGCGATCTGGACGTCTCCACCCACCGGCCCCGATTCCACGCGCTCCACCATGAGACCAACTTTCTCGACCAGCAATCTACCGGTCGTACCCGTAGCGAGCAGCTCGCATCGCTGCAATCGATCCCGGTTGAAAGTGGCAAAAGCGACCAGGTCGGCTTTCTTGCCATCATGCGCGATGATTGCCAAACGCGGCCTGTAGACACGATCATTTCTAATCAGTTCCATCGATTGTTCCAACCCGCACAGACTTACCCATATTTCACGTTCCAACCTGACTCTCGTTTCTTAGCGTCGTTCGTTTGAATGACGCAATCGGATATCGCCTCGTCCATCAGCACATGGCACCGTGGGCTCCTGCTGTGATTGCACTGACTATCACGTCGGGGTTAATCGTTGAGTGCAAAACCGTGAGCTTTCGGATTCGGCGTGTCCCGTTAACCCATGGCGAGGACGCCAAGTAAACATGCGCCTCTATGCGTTTACAACCGAGTCCTCGGAGCCAAAACGGTTCCGAACATAACCATCCGCGCTCCAGTCATTTTCCCAGTGCGTACCGTCGAGTAGGTATCGATACCTGTAGGAGCGTCCGGCCTGGAGGGGAACGATCACGCTCCAGACGCCACTCTTGGCGCGCTTCAACTTCGTCGCGTTGGTCGACCAGTTGTTGAAGTCGCCGCACAGTGCAACCTCGTTCGCCTCCACGGCAGCTGGCAAGTCAAAGGTCACGCTAACCGTTCCGTTCTTGCTGCCCCGAGGACGACGCTTCGTGGTCATCGCTGCACCTCCATCACGCAAGTGAATCTCCAATCCATACCGATTGGGCAGGAACCAACTCTGGCCTCAAGCGCGAGCCCAAGGCACCGACGGTTTCTCCGATGACAGTGCTTAAGCCGATCAGGGTTTCTCTGACGTTCACGTCGTCCCCCGAATCCTCTGGCTTCAGCGCTACCTGTCCAGAGCAGGTTATCCACAATCGGTTAATCGAGAATGAATCGATGGGGTCGGCGCGGTAAAAGCATCGCCTCATGCGACGGTGGAATACGTGTTGCAGTCGCGGGCCGCGCTCCCGAGCGGTGTCGCTTTGGCCGCGCGCCGTGGAGAGCCAGTCGGCGTTCTCACCTTCGCCACCACGTAAAGGGTCTCGGTTCGCACGCGCAACCAGAATGGAACTGGTGGGCCGGGAGGGCTCCTGACCAACAGTTAACAATCCGACCCGTCTGTGACGCTTGACCCGGAGAGGCCGGGCCCTTCGCCCTTCGCCTTCCAACATGTCCGGTTCGAAAATCACGTCGAAGGCTCGAACGGGCGGATGAGAAGGGGTCAGCCGGCGGTGCGATCTAAGAAGGTACGACCCGATCAGTGGCTGCAGCCCCCAAGAAACGGTAGGCCCACTCCTCGGCGAATCTGCGGGAGCCGGCGAAGATGACTGGCACCTCTGGGTAGCGGACAGCGAGGCGGCCGAGCATGTCCGCCAGCCAGGAGCCGCGACCAGGGGAATCAGCCACCTGAACGCCACCGTCGATCGTTCGGGCGCCGCGACTGACTTTCTGCGCACCTCACGGCCGAGACGTGGTCAGTCGCTGCTTGCTTCGCCGTTCGCGCCGGCGCCGCCAACAAATGCAAGGCCTTTCGGTTGCATCGTGACGCTTGCGACTGGCGTGAGCAGACCTGTATTCAAATTCAGCGTCCCCAGCCAGTTCGGCGGCGTGCAGCCGGTGGAGGGTGCGTTGTTGGCGTTGCAAGGAGAGACAGCCGAATAGGCGGCTCCCACGTCAAAGTGGCCGCGGATCGCGTAGACGGTCATGCTGCCGTCAGTCGCGTAGAGCGTTCCCCGAGAGGATGTCGCCCAGACCGTGTCGTCCACCGAGGTGAGATCGCCGGCCCCCGACAAAGTCAGGAGAAACAACCTCTGTCCGCCCATGCCCGCGCTCTGGACATATACCTGGACCCCATCGCCCTGGCTGTCGAGCATGAAGTCGCCACCGAAGCGCGGGGAGGACCGGGGCACGACGATGTTGGAGTCAGGGTCGGTCAATCCCAGGCTTGTGGTGTTCCCGTGATTTGGGTCATTCGTGTTAGCCACGGTCGCCACGGAGTTGTCGAAGGAAACCGGCGTCAAAGTCGCTGTGGTGCCTGAGAGCGTCGCGTGGTAGACGGCTGGCGCCGACGTACCACTGGGAGCGGACGCGCTGATGAAGATCTGACCGCGGTAGACATGAGGAGCATCCGTGCCGCCGCCGTCTCCTGGCACGTTCATCGGATCGGGGCTGTACGTGTATTGCACGAGCTGCGCACTGCCGTGAGTGTCGGGCTTGATGACGTAAAGGCTCGAGTTCCCGTCTTCGTTGACGGTGGCGATGATCCGACCATGCTGCGGGTCGGCACTCATCCCGTCGCACCTGCCCAGCAACTGCCAGCTGTTGACGAGGCGGCCACTGCTCGAGTATTGAGCGATCGTGCTGTACGGGTTTCCGTTGCTGTCGGGCTCGCCTTTGGAACCGACGCCGTTCTGCCACGAAACGAAGATCGATCCTCCCATCGACGTGATGTCGTCGGGCTTGCTCAGGCTGCTGCCACCGGTGGCGAATACCGAGGTTACAAACGTAGATGAGTGGTCAATGTCTTTTGCGGCGGCTGAGCCACTCGCGACCGCCAGTCCAATCGAAGCCAAACCAATGGCTACCGTGAGTGCCAGTACCCGACTCGCGCGTGATCGCATCAGCTTATTGCCCTCCTTTGTCGCCTGTGTTTTCCAGGCATCATCCCCAGACCGCAGCGCGGCCCCTCGGCTTGAAGCTAATCCACAAGCGTGAAGCGCCGGCTAACTGCTGGTTAATGGATAGGGCTCGCGTCTCATCGACCACTCCGATCACGGTGAGCGAGCACAGAGACTTGGGGCCACGATGAAGCCACTCTGCCGCGGCTCAATTTCCCGGCCCCTTAACCGTGATCGAGGTCTTGACGTCTATCAACATTCCGCTGCCCCACGCACGGTGGTTTGCGCATCGCGCTCGATGACACGGGTGCGCTGTCATGTCTTCCCGGTAACCGACCAGAAAGGCCACCAGATCGTATGCAAGGGTATGGATTGGTCGCCTGGGTCCCAGATCCGCTGGGGCCGGCCTAACGATCTTCCCAATTCCATCAAAGTGTTTTGATACACTCTATGGCATGACCGCCTCCATTGCTGAGGCCCCAGAAACCGTTTGGTTGTTAGGGCACAAGATCCGCTGGCAGCTAGCTCGGCAGCTTTCACACAGTGACCAAAGGGTGGGCGAATTGGCGGAGGCGGTTGGTGAGAGGCAAAACCTGGTCTCGTATCACTTGGGCCTACTCCGTCGCGCTGGCGTGGTGTTGGAGCACCGCAGCTCGCACGACTCGAGGGATGTCTACTACAGCTTGAATCTCGATCGTCTCCGCGAAGATCTGGATCAAGGCCTTGCTGCATTGCATCCGGCCCTGAGGGTGCAGCGGCTCGAGGCGACGCCAGCTTCGGCGGCAGGCTCGCGTCAACCGCGGCTGCTGTTTGTCTGCACGGGCAACAGCGCCCGTTCGCAGCTCGCAGAGGCCATCGCCCGCGAACTGGCTCGCGGAACAGTCGAGGTGTTTAGCGCTGGCCCCAGACCGGCCGGAATCCATCCGATGACCCTGAAGGTGCTTGGTGAGCTGGGCCTCCCCGGCGACAGCCTCCGATCGAAGAGTATCGACGAGGTTGGAGGCCGTTTCGACTTCGTGATCACGCTCTGCGATATCGCGCGAGAAGACTGTCCGCCGTTCCAGGGTGCTGATGTCATCCACTGGAGCCTGCCGGATCCCGCCCGGTCAGACGGCTCGGGTCGGCAGTCGGTGCAAGCATTCAGACGCACTGCACAGGAGCTCCGGCTACGCATCGCGTTGTTGCTTCCTGTCGTGCTCGGCAAGGCGACCCTTCGGCGGGTCCCCCACGGTCGGGCGCTGGCGCACACATGAGTTGGAGGTGGTTGGGTGAGTAGTGATGTCAAGCTAGGCGGCGCCGAAGGCCGGCTGGCGAATGAGTTCGCAGGAGTCTTCTCGCGCGAGACAGTCGTCGAGGTTCTCCACGATTCTTTCAACCAACTCGACGCGACCGCCAAGGTGCGGACCTATCTCGAGTTGTTTGCGGAGCGCTTTGCCCGCGAGCGCCTGGCGGCAGTAGCTCGGTCGCAGGCGGGTGTGTCGGGCGGACTGCCCGAGGTCCTGTTCGTCTGTGTTCACAATGCTGGGCGATCGCAGATGGCGGCGGGCTTGCTAGATCTCCGAGCGAAAGGGACCGTGCACGTCCGCTCAGCGGGCTCGGCGCCGGCGGACTCCATCAACCCCGCGGTAGTAAAGGCGATGGCGGAGATCGGAGTGGACCTGGCCCGCGAATTCCCCAAGCCGCTAACCGATGATGTGGTTCGGGCAGCCGACGTGGTGGTGACCATGGGCTGCGGTGACGCATGCCCCATCTACACTGGCAAGCGATACGTCGACTGGGAGCTTACTGACCCCGCCGGGAAGAGCCTGCACCAAGTACGCGCCATCCGCGACGAAATCGACAGCCGAGTCCAGAAGCTGCTGACCGAGCTGGTCCCTTCGCGAATCGGCTGACCTTCGGATTGCTCGCACGACGCCTCGGCGCCGAGTTCGTCGGCACCGCGCTGCTCCTGATCGCGGTTGTGGGCTCAGGCATTGCTGCGCAGCGACTGAGTCCGAACGACATTGGCCTCGAGCTGCTGGAGAACTCAATCGCGACAGGCGCCGCGTTGGCCGCAATCATCCTCGCGGTCGGCCCAGTCTCCGGTGCCCACCTGAACCCGGCCGTGTCGCTAGCAGACCGCCTCTTGGGCGGTCTGACCTGGCTGGAGACTGTCGCCTACTGGGCGGCTCAAGTGACAGGTGGCGCAGTCGGCGCGGTCGTCGCCAACCTGATGTTTTCTGTCGCCCCGATCACGATCTCGACAAAGATGCGGTCGGGACCCGGGCTATGGCTCGCGGAGGTTGTCGCAACCTTTGGTCTCCTGCTCGTGATCTTCGGCGTGGTGCGCTCAGGCCGCGGCGGTCTGGCCCCTTTCGCAGTAGGCGCCTACATCGCCGGTGCTTACTGGTTCACCGCCTCGACAAGCTTCGCCAACCCGGCGGTGACCCTGGCGAGGACACTAACGGACACGTTCGCCGGAATCGCTCCCGCATCCGCTGTCCCCTTCATCGCGGCCCAGTTCGTCGGCGCACTCGCGGCGACCGCCCTTGCCCGCTGGTTCTATCCCACCATCACCGACATAGCCGAGGATCTGGTCATCCGTCGGTCGGCGTAATTTGGCCTCCGACGGTCTGGCCGCGGTACCTCCTCGGATTAGCCGGGTCTTAGCTGGCTCGCCGCGGCTGCCCGGTGGTGATCAAGGCGAGGCCGGCGAGCGTCCTGCAGCCCTCAACCGCTCGATCCGGTTCGAAGCGACCGCATTCCGTCCGGTCCCAGCAGCAACCAGGCCGGCGAGGGATTATGTGGGGTAGGCCTGGCAAATCCGGGCGTTGAGATCGTTATCAGCCAAAGTTCCTGAGGAAAGCAGTCCGGATGTTCTACGCACGCGAGGGCCCGCAGCGCGGGCCCTCGCGTCTTCTTTACTTGTCAGCTGCTAGACCGTTCTCCCGTGGTCGGGTTTAAGAACAGCTTGTTCCCACCTTCGTCCCGGAAGTCGAACATGTTAGATAGGGTCCCGGCCTGGGCGTCAACCGAGCCGCCCCCGACGCGGCCCATCTTCCAGTTGTCCTCGATAAATCGGACGATCGAACTCTGGTCGGTAAGCGTGTCGTCGACGAAGTTCTTCTTGGCGAACGGAGAGATGACGAGCAGCGGCTGGCGAGGTCCGAAGCCACATCGGGCCTGCTGCCCGGAAGGCACCTTGGCCGGGTTGCTTCCGCACTGGCCGGGTGCGGTCAGAGCGTCTAGCACGGTCTGTGACTGCTGAAGCAGCGGGCTCATGACATGGTCGTACCAGCCATCAGAGTCGTCGTAAGCGATCACGACGGCGGTGCTGCCCCAGGTGGGCAGCTTCTGGAGGCGGTTGATCGTGTCGACGAAGAAATGCTGCTCGTCGAGCGGATCGGAGTATCCAGCGTGACCGTCCTGATAGCCGGCGCCCTTCAGGTACGACACTGCCGGCATGTTGCCGCTGTTGGCGGCCGCCCAGAAGTCGGCCAGATCGTACTGATGGTTGGCCTGGTCCTGGTGCCCGATCATGGCGACTGATGTCGGTGGGAGATGTTGGGGGTTCGACGTCTGCGGGAAGTACTGGAACGGCTGGTGATGCGGGATATAGTCGGTCACGGTCGCCCCGCCGATATTCTGGTGCGTGCCGGTGCAGACCGCTGAGGCGTTAAAGGTCGAGAGGTTGCCCGGCACATAGCCTGGGTTGCTGAATCCGCCCTGGAACCAGCCCCAGCTCACGCCTGCTGAATTCAGCAGATCGCCGACGTTCGCCCCGCCCATGGCGATCGTCGGCCGCGTCTGGTTTGAGCACTTGTCGTAATACGGGTCGGCGTCGCTGTAGGTGGTGCCCGGACCTTGCGCAACCGCCGGCCCGCTCGCGCCGACCCCCGCCGGACAAGCGGGTACGCCGTATACGGCGCTGGCCGGTCCGCAGACCGTGCCGAACGTGTTTCCCGCCGTCACTTCAAGCGCTCCCGGCGTTGAAGGACCAAAGCCAGTCGAGTATGAGTTGTCGCTCATTGCGAACTGCTGTGCATAGTTCCATAGCGCGGTGACGGTGTTGCCGTCGTAGTAGTCCATCACCACGTAGTTGGGCGACATACCTGAGTCGGTGCCTGTGCATTGCAACACCGTTTTGGAGGTCGAGTTGCTGGCGAACTCGACGAACTTGTCCATCGCGCCTGAATCGAAGGCCTTCTGCTCGGGGGTATAGCCGTGGTTCATGTCGCAGGTCAGGGACTGGCTGCGATCGAGCCGCTGCGGATTTGATAGGTTCGGGTTATTGCTCAACAGAGACCCCGTGAGACCGTTCACTGAGGGCGTACCCTTGTCCGCTCGAAACGATGGCTCACCAGATGGGTTGCTTGCCAATGGGTATGTGGCGAAGTAGTGATCGAACGAGACGTTCTCCTGGTAGATCACGACCAGATGCTTGATCGGCGTTGAAGTCGCTGAGGTCGTGTCGTTGGAGCCGGTATCGGCCCGGACTGCCAAAATGCCGACGTTGCTGACGAACAAGATCGCCGTCAGCAACGCAAGTAACGGCCGTTTTCGCGATGTGAACTGACGCACTGGCCACCTCCTTTGTGCCCACCTGGTGAGGACCCGGGTGAGCGCATTCGTCACCCTATTGGGACCTTATCAAGGTCTCTTTATCAGAGGGTTAAGCCCAGGCCAAAGCTGGGATCCGGTCCCCAACCTAGGGCCGACCGATTAACGCGCCAGTCGGCCAATCGTGTGGACGATCGCTCTCACCGAGCTTGATCGCCGTTGACGGGTCAGGACGACGTTCCCGGTCATGGCGTACTCGATGATCATCTCGGCCAGATGCGGGTTTCCAAAGCCAGACGCGCGCATTCCCGGCGCGCGCAGGGTAGCCGCGAGCAAGCCGGGTTTCCCGATCTTCGTGAGCGCGGCCAGTTGGGAGGTGTGGGGTTCGAAAAGTCCATCGGAAGCACTCCAACCTCCTCCTGACTATGACCGGAAGCCCAGCCGCGAACACATCGGCGCCGGGATGGTTCCGATCTCGACCCGGGTGCTGAGCCAGGTCACCGCCGCCTGCCCCGTATTCATCGCGTCGAGAGCATCGTGGAGCCACCATTCGATTCAGCGACCACACCATCCGAAAGCATCCCTGCATCGCAGGCGACCTTTCATCGAGAGCCACGGAGGAGGAGCTCATTCAGTTCGTCAGAGCCGAGGCCGACGATGTTTATGGCCCAAACCTGCTCGGACGACAGACCGGCTCGCCGAAGTCCGGCCCTCTCGTCCTGCAGCAGCCGCTTGACCTTGAAGGCTGGTCGTGGCCGATCGGGATGGGTCGGTGGGCCGATCCGACGCCTACCACGCATCACCCACTTGTGAAACCGAACGCCCTCGGCTTGAAGCTGAGCGCGGAGGGCACTCACGATGCGACGCGCTTCGACCGGCGCCCACCGGTGGGCTGCCTTGGCGACTGCGACACCAGGGTCTTTACCGATCAACCGCCGAGCGTGACGAACTGAGACGCCAAGCTGCGCTGCGATGTCGTCAGCCTTGAAGTCCAGTTGATAGAGACCGCGGGCGTAGACAAGCCGATACACACCCAGGTTGATGGTGCGATTGACCTTCAGCGCCTCTAGAAAGGGCACCAGCTCTTCGTGAGCGGCCGGCGTCCGCCGCAGCCGCCTCTCCATCGCCCGCCACGCACGTTCAGGTCTTCAGCCGTCGGGGTCCGGCGTTGACGAGGCGGTCGCGTACGCACGCGTAGAACGCGGAGCGACCTGGCTGAAATGAAGTAGGCCCCGTGCGGCCCACGAATGGCCTTTAACCTCCCGCTGCGGACCCGTAGCCGGAGGGTCTCGATGTGGCAGCCGAGACGCTTCGGCTGCGGACCCGTAGCCGGAGGGTCTCGATGTGGCAGCCGAGACGCTTCGCCACATCGTCGAGCTTAAGAAGACTTGATTTCACCTGTCGCGATCGGGACCTCCTCTTGCAGTTTCAAGGCAGCGGACACGAATCGTCCACATTGTGAATAAGTAGAAGTACCAAAGCTTGTTGGCACGCCCTCGGCATTCGACCCGGGGCCCTCGGCGCGGAGCTGAGTGGCAAGACAGGGGTCGGCCGAAGGCGATTTGGCTCTCCACGCCAGACCTCGATACGCGTCAATGGCCAGCCCCAAGGCACGACCAGATGTGGGCGCGTTACTGGCGGGGGCCGGACTCGGGCCCCCGCCGCGGTCGATGCATACCGAACAGCGTGCGCACGGCGTGCGCACGGCGTGCGCACGCTGACGAGCGTGGAAGCGACAACGGACGATCGCCCAGGAAGAATGTTGGGCAACTCGCGGCTGGCTCGACGGAGCGCATGGAATCGGCCATGGGCTTCTGGAGCCGAACTCAATGATGCCGGCGCACTCAGACCCGCTGGAGGACGACGCGGATGCCGCCGCCGATGAGCTCGAGTTCGCTCCGTCCTTCGCTTCTGGGGATTCGCTGCGGCCTGCGCCTCAGGAAGCGAAGGACGGAGCGCAGGCCTCCCGAACTCAATTCGGCCCGGCACCTGAACCAGGACGGTCTCTCATCCCAACTCATCCAATCATCCTTCGAGACCTTCCTCCTCAAGCCGAGTCTCATCCCACACAAGCTCAACTCAATCGACTACATCGAACTCTCAACCAACGCGACCTGCTCATCCTCCAATCTCTCCACGACTACCGCTACCTGAACACCCTCCAGGTCAAAGAACTCTTCTTCCCCAGCCTCCGCTCCTGTCAGATGCGACTCCAGTCCCTCAAAGATCTCGGTCTCATCTACTCCTGGAAAGTCATCGAAACCCCCGGCGTTCGTCGTCGTCATTCGCTGCTCCTGATCTCAGCGCGAGGGGCGCGGGTGCTCGCCGACTGGCATGGCGACGATCCCCGGGACTACGTCGAGCGCAGCCACGACGCACGCGACCACTGCTGGCACGCCACCCACGACCTGGAGGCCAACCAGTTCTTCATCGCCGTGATCACGCAAAGCCGAGAGCGCGAGGATGAGGGCTTGCTCATCTGGTACGGCGAAGAGCACGTCCGGGCCGAGCGGCGGGCGACGGCACGCGAGTACAAGTGGCCTGTCCCCACGCCGGACGGCTGTGGGGTCTATCTGGCGGCCAGCGGCCGGATCATCTTCGACCTGGAGTGGGACCGCGCGACTGAGTCGCTGGCTCGCTTGCGTCAGAAGATCGGCTCGTACGTCGGCCACTTCGAGCATTACCGCGAAGCCGAGCTGCACCACGTGCTCTTCGTGGTCCCCACCGACGACCGTGAGGACAAGCTTCAGCACACCATCTGGCGCGAGCGGCCGCGCTTCGGCCACGACAGCTGCTGCAGCTTTTGGACCACCACCGCCTATCGGCTGCGGGACTGGGGTCCGCTGGGAGCGATCTGGCTCGCGGTCGAGATTCGCGCCACTGAAGCGCCACCCCACCAGGTAACCAAGCTCCGGAGGCGGACTCCGCTCAACCAGCTGGCGCCCATCCTGCCCAACGAGCGAGCGATCGCCGACTGCATTGGCAAGCCGTCGTGGTGGGAACGCCGGCCGGGTGGAGGACAGGTGGCATGAACGTCAAAGCCCTGCCGAGGCCCCTCCCCAGCGGATGCGCCAAGGGGTCCAGCGTTGGACCCCCCATCAGTCGGAGATTGAAAACAACTGAGGACGGCGTACCGCCATCGTTCCGGGCGACCCCGAACGCCTTCATCGCCGCCGCCCGATCCAGCACTCACGAGGAGTTAGCCTTGCCGACACGGCGGCCGCCCCTGCTACCGCCCAAAGAGCAGGCCGAGGCGGCTATAGCGGAGGAGCGACTCGTGCAGGAGCTCCGTCCGCTGGCCAGGGTGCTATTGATTCAGGCACGTCGTGAGATCGCGCGGCGCGCCCGCGAGGCCCAGGCAAAGGCCGCGTGATGAAGGCGATCTCTCCTTGTAATGGTGTTGACTGATATGGTCGGCTTTGATAGGCTGAATCAACATGCCCAAGCCTTCGCCGGCGGTTCGCGACCTCAAGCTCAGCCGGCGTCTGGGCGAGGTCGTCAAGAAGGGAAGGCAGGAGATCGGCCTGAGTCAGCCCGGTCTGGCGAAGAAGACCGGGCTCTCGCGGTCGTACATCAGCTACCTGGAGTCCGGAAAGTACCAGGAGATCGGGATCGCGAAATTCGCCTTCATCGCGGAAGCGCTCGAGATGTCCGCCGACCAGCTGCTGGCCGACGCGGGCTACATCAAGAGGCCGAAACCGACCCTGCCGGGAGCGACGCGCTACCTCGCAACCAAATTCGGGTTGGACCAAAGCCAGGTCACGTCGGCCCTCCATTACCTGGCATTTCTTCAGAGTCAGAAGAAGGCGAAGAGG
>PLYZ01000031.1 GCA_003151935.1 Candidatus Dormiibacterota bacterium
GAACCCTGAACCTTGCGGTTAACAGCCGCCTGCTCTACCGTTGAGCTATCCCGGAACGGCTCATGAATTCTAGGTGGTGCCGTACTCGGTCGGCCTAGGAGCCCGCCACCTCCCCCACCTGTTCCGCCAGCATCGAACCCGGGTAGCGTGCACGGGTGAGCGCCGCGATGATCACCACCGGCACGCTCAGGGCCGCGGCCACCACGAACAGGCGCCCGTACTGATGCTCTTGCGCGAACAGCGCGCCCAGCCCCGAACCGATCGCCCCGCCGGTGAATGCACTCGTTACGAACAATGCCGCCGCCGTCCCGCGCACCTCGGGCGCGATGTCGGTCGCCCAAGCCTGCATGGTCGAATGGAAGATCGAGTAGCAGCCGCCGATCATGACGCTCGCGAAGAGAATGGCGACCGCATGCTGATCCACGGCCGCGGCTAGATAGCCCAACACACCCATCGCGCCACCGACGCTGATCGGCACCCACGCGGGGATTCGCGAAGCCACCCGCTTGATCACACGAGTGCCGGCCAGCACCGCGGCTCCATAGGTGGCGACCACCAACCCGGCCACAGCCGGATTGGTCCCGGTCGATTCGAGGGCGGGCGCGAAGTAGACAAGAAAGCCCAGCACCATCGCCCCCTCGGGTATGGCGAAGAGGATCAGGAACCGCGCCCACGGACGGCGCACCGACTGCCGCAGCTGCGCGATCGGGCCTCCTGTGGGCGCCGGCACGTTCGACTCCGGCAGCCGGCCCATGACAACGGCGAGCACGGCCGCAATCACCGCGGTAAGGGCGAAAATGAGCCTCCAGGTGAGGTAGTGGGCGAACAGTCCCGCGCCAAGACTGCCGGCGGCGGTGCCCACCGCGACCGCGGCCAGCACGTCGGCGATGACCGCGTGCCGGCGATCGAAGGGGATCGTGTCGCCGATGTAAACCAGGGCGGCCGGGAGGATCGCGCACACCGACGCTCCCGCGAGGATGCGTGCGCCGATTAGGAAATCAAGGTTTGGAGCAAGGGCGGAAAGAGCGCACGCGACTGAGGTCGCGCCGAGGCTGATCCGGATGATCTTGATGCGCCCCGCGCGGTCCGATGCAAATCCCCAGAACGGCTGCGCGAGCCCGTAGGCGATGTAGTACGCGGTCGCCGCGAGGGCGACGGCTCCCACCGGTGCGCGGAAGTCGAGGGCGATCGGGATCAGGACGGGTGCGACCGCGAAGCGGTCGATCATCGTCACAAACGGACCGGCCGACAGCAGCCGGACGCTGAATCCCACCTCTCGCATGGCCGCCCATCAGCCTAGTTGGCAGGGCGATCCGTGTCGAAGATCCCTTCTTACGCCTGCAGGCCGAACTCTCGGAGCACCTCTTCTGTGTGCTCGCCGAGGTCTGGAGCGCGACGCGCAATCGCCGGCGCCGCCGCGCCAAAACGAAGGGGCGATCCTGCGGTCAAGAACCGGCCCAACCATGGATGTGTGATCTCTGAGAACATCGGATTGGCGGTTGAGGCGCGCGGGTCCTCCGCGAGCATTTGCTTCACCGTCCGATACGGGCTCCACAGCACGCCGTACCCTTCAAATGCTTCGCGAACCTCGGTGAGGTCGTGCTGAGCGACCCAAGCGTCCAGCAGCGCGAAAAGCGGTTTGCGATGGTTCCAGCGATCGCCTTCGTTTCGGAAATCGGCACCCAGGCGCGCCTCGAGTGCCGCGAACTCGCGAGTGAGTCCCGTGGCCTCACCCAGGCTCGCCCACTGCCTCGCGGTCAACGCGAGCACCATGACCCGGCGTCCGTCGCGCGTGCCGAAATCCCGGCCGAACGTGCCGTAGACGTCGTTGCCGAAACGGCCGCGCGGCTCGGCCGCGAGCGTCGCCTCGCCGATCAGGCCCAGGTGGCCGGTCATCGCAAGCCCCACATCCGACAGGCTCAGCTCGACCAGCTGTCCCTCACCGTGCAGCCGGCGATGCCGCTCGGCCGCGAGGATGGCGAGCGCCGCGAGGAACCCGGTCATGCCGTCCCACGCGGGCAGCACGTGATTGACCGGGCCCTCGTAGCCTTCCGGCCCGGTCAGCCAAGGAAACCCAAGCGCGGCGTTGACCGTGTAGTCGACCGCCGTCCCGCCGTCGCGGTCGCCGCTGATAACCACCATGATCAAATCCCGCCGCAGCTTCGAGAGCTCCGCATACGAGTTCCACCCTCTGACCGGCAGGTTTGTGAGCACGATGCCTCCGCCCTCTCCCGGCGCCGCGATGAGACCGGCCGCCTGTCGCTGCCCCGCCTCGGTGCGCGTGTCGAAGATCACCGAGCGCTTGCCCTGGTTGAGGCCGGCCCAGTAGAGGCTTCGACCGTGGTGCAGCGGCCACCGATCGATGTCCATCCCGCCACCGGGCGGGTCGACGCGGATCACGTCCGCACCGAGGGCCGCCAGGGTCGCACCACCGAGCGGCGCCGCGACGAAAGCCGAGAGCTCGACGATGCGCAGCCCGGCGAGGATCGGTTCAGCTTGGCCTGGCATCGTCCAGTGCCTCAGCTTTCTGCTGCTCCAGGCGCGGCGACAATTGCTCGTAAACGTGCTCAAAGATCGCCGCCGCACCGGGTCTCGGCAGCTCCTCGACCTGCCGCTGGGCGGTCTCGATCTGGGAGCGGATCTCATCGAGCGCGGCTGACTCGATGGCGGCCGACCAGATGCCCTCCCGGGTCGCGAAGCGCCGCACGCGTTCGATGGGATCGCGCTGCTCCGCCTCATCGACCTCGGCCGGGTCGCGGTACTCCTTCGGGTTGTCGGATGTGTTGTGGAATCCGATTCGATAGGTCCGGCATTCAATGAGCGTCGGTCCACCTCCGGAAAGCGCCCTGTTCACAGCATCGAGTGTGGTCGCGTACACGGCGAAGAGGTCGTTCCCATCCACCACGAACCCCGGAAAGCCGTACCCATCGGCTCGAGCCGCCAGCTCCGTCGCTGCAGTCTGCCGGTGCACCGGCGTGGAGATCGCGTAGTGGTTGTTGATCAGCAGCATCACCAGAGGTACGCGCATGACGCCGGCGAGGTTCGATGCTTCGTGGAAGTCGCCTTCCGATGAGGCACCCTCACCGAAATAAACCGCTACCACGCCACCGGCCCGGCGAAGCTTGAGCGCCCAGGCCAGGCCCGCGGCGTGGGGCAGCTGAGCTCCGATCGCCTGCTGGCGCGGCAAGAGGCGCACGCCATCCGGGATGGCGGCCGCATCGAAATTGCCCATGTAGGTCGCGAACATGTTCATCAGCGGCAGGCCATGCCGGAGCATGGCGGGGTGCTCGCGGGAAGCGGGGACGATCCAGTCGCGATGGGGATCCAGGGCCATGGCGGATCCGATGACCGCAGCCTCCTGTCCGTGCACCGGGCCATACACACCGACCCGGCCCATCCTCTGCAATTTGATGAGCCGATCGTCGACGGCCCTTGAGAGGAGCATCAGGCGAAGGGCGTCGACGACCTGTTTGGAGGTCATCGGCGAGGTTCCGCGAACCGTCCCGTCGACCCCGAGCAGCTCGATCAATCAGTACTCCACCGTGGCGCGCGCCGCGGCCACGATCCGGCGCACCGAAGGAAGGAAATAGTCTTCCATGGAACCCGGCGGATACGGCGTGTCGCGAGCCGCCACCCGGCGGATTGGGGCGTCGAGCGATCCGAACGCCTCTTGCTGGATCGTCGCCACGATCTCCGCTCCGAAACCTCCCGTCAGAGGCGCTTCGTGGACGACGACGACCTTGCCGCTTTGCTCCACGGCAGCGATCAACCCGGCTACGTCGAGCGGAACGAGGGTTCTCAGGTCCAGGACCGAGGCCTCCACGCCGTCCTGGGCGAGCAGGCCGGCTGCCTCCAGGCAGAGGTGGACGGCCGCGCTCCAGGCGACCAGCAGCACGTCCTTGCCCTCGCGGACCAGCCGTGATGAGCCGAAGGGAACGGTGTGATCGCCGGGCGGAACCGGCCCACGGATCGACCGGTAGAGCCTTTGCGGCTCGAGGTAAAGGACCGGATCGGGGTCGCGGATCGCCTCGAGGAGCAGGCCTTTCGCGTCGTCTGGAAAAGCCGGGCAGACGATCTTCACACCGGGCGCCTGGACGAACTGGGCCTCAATCGCGTCGGGGTGGAACTCCGGCGTCCTCGTTCCGCCGCCGAAGGGCGCCCGGATCGTCACCTGCGCGCTGAAGCGCCCGCGCGAGCGGAATCGGTAGCGGGCGAGCTGCGGGCCGATCTGGTGAAACGCCTGGTGCGTGAAGCCCAGGAACTGGACCTCCGCGACCGGGACCATGCCGCCGATCGCCAGCCCGAGCGAGGCGCCAACGATCGCGCCCTCGGCGAGCGGCGTGTCCACCACCCGCTCGGGCCCGTACCTCTCCATGAGCCCGCGCGTTACCCTGAAGACGCCGCCCAAGCGCCCGACATCCATGCCCAGAACCATCACTCGCTCGTCGCGGCCCATCTCCTCGAAAAGGGCTTCGCGGATCGCCTCGAGGACCGACAGCTCGGGCTGATCGCTCACCGATCCGTCAGGCGCTCGCACTCGATCGATCCGCCCGCAGCAATTGCCTCGCACGCTCGGCCACCGGCCGGTCGACGAACTCGCCGCCGGCCGTCTTCGTCGCCGCGCCGCCCGACTGCTCGAAAGCCCACAACACCTGCTTCGCCCACGCCAGCTCTTCCGGCGTGGGGGCGAACACGCCGTGGATGATCGGCACCTGGCGCGGGTGGATGGCCGACTTGCCGAAGAACCCGATCCGCTTCGCCGCTTCCGCCTCGCTCCGCAGGCCGTCATCGTCGTCGAGCAGCGGGTACACGCCGTCGCTCGGCCTTGGCTTGCCGGCGGAGCGCGCCGCGATGACGAGATGGGAGCGCGCGTAGAGCGTCTCCTGCTCGCCAGGTGAGCTTCCGAGGTCGGCCGCGAGGTCGAGACCGCCATACGAGAGCAGCGAGCAGGCCGGCGCGGAGGCGATTTCGAACGCCGCGAGCACACCGCGCGCGGACTCGATGGTGCAGTCGAGCCTGACGCCAGGCGCGCGCTCCGCGACCCATGCAACCTCGCCGGCCGATTCCACTTTCGGGATGCGAAGGCCGGCCACCTTGCCCGCGACCGCGGCGAGGTCGCGCTCGCATTCTTCGGTCTGGGCGCGATTGACACGCACCCAGCAGGCTCGGGCCGCCGCGGCTGAAGCCACCATGTTGCGCGCGCGATCCTTCAGCTCGGCAGGCACCGCGTCCTCGAGGTCGAGCAGCACGGCGTCCGCGCCCACATCGAACACCTTGCGCAGCAGCTTCTCGTCGTGCCCGGGCGCAAAGAGCCAGCTCCGCGGCTGGTCGATGTCAGCCACGCGGTCCGACTGGGCGCGCGAACGGTTCGTCCGGCGCCGGCAGCGGCGTGTTGATCGCAAGGTGAACCGTCGCTTCGGCGCCGCCGTTCCAGTTGCGATGCGGCACCCCGGCCGGAAAGACGACGAGCGTGCCCGGGCCGGCGGTGTAGGAGTCGCCCGCGATCTCCAGGCTCATCGTCCCGCTCAGGATGTAGAAGAGCTGGTCCACGACGTGGGTGTGCATCCCCGCGGGGGAGCCGTCGGCGGGAGGGGTTTTGATGCAGTTGACGCTGCAGCTCGTGGCTCCCGAGTCGTGATCCAGCAATGGCTGGGTAACCCGGTCGTCGACCGCGGTGAGCCTTGCGAAATCGACCTGGCGCAAATACTCCACCTGGGCCCTCCTTTCAGGAATGGTCTTCACGGACGAGCTGGCGCGCGATCACGGTCCGGAGGATGTCGTTGGTGCCCTCGCCGATCGCCATCAGCGGCGCGTCCCGGTAGAACCTCTCGATCTCGTACTCGGTCGAGTAGCCATACCCGCCGTGGATGCGCATCGCCTCGAGCGAAGCCTTGATGCAGACCTCGGAGGCGTAGAGCTTCGCCATGCCGGTCTCGAGGTCGGCCCGGCCGCCCGAGTCGAGCGCGGTGGCGGCCCACCACGTGAGCAGCCGCGCCGCCTGCACCTCGGTCGCCATGTCCGCAAGCTTCAGCTGTATGGCCTGGAACTCGGCGATGGGACGGCCGAACGCATGGCGCTCGCGCGCGTAGGCGAGCGAGCGGTCGAGACTCGCCTGCGCCACGCCCACCGCCCGCCCGGCGATGTTGACGCGCCCGAACTCCAGAGCGGAGAGCGCCTGCTGCAGGCCGTGGCCCTCCTCCCCGCCGAGCACGTTATCGACCGGCACGCGGCAATCGCTCAAGAAGACCTCCGACGACTCGGGCCCTTTGTAGCCGAGCTTGTCGAGGTCCTTGCCGACCGTGAAGCCCGGCGTCCCCTGCTCGATCATCAGCATGGTCATGCCGCGATGGCGCGGCTGCGCGTTCGGGTCGGTCTTGACCAGCACTGGCAGCGGGTCGGCGTGCCGGGCGTTGGTGATCCAGGTCTTGGAGCCGTTGACGACGTAGTGATCGCCCTCGCGCCTCGCGACCGTCGCGATGCCCTGCAGGTCGCTGCCCGCCTGGGGCTCGGTCAGAGCGATGCCGGAGCGCCGCTTGCCGGTGGCGAGGTCCGGCAGCCATCGGGTGCGCTGCTCCGGCGTGCCGAATTTCGCCAGCATCAGAGTGGCGAGCGAGTGGGAGCCCAGGATGCCTGCGACGCCCATCCATGCCTTCGAAATCTCTTCGAACACGACCGAGTACGAGACCGCATCGATGGCGATGCCGCCGTACTCCTCGGGCACGAGCATCCCGAACAGACCCATCGCCTTCATCTCTTCGACGATCTCTTCCGGGTAGCGGCCGGCGAGCTCCCACTCGCGCGCGACCGGGCTGATGCTCTTGCGGGCGAAGTCACGCATCAGGTCGCGGAAGGCGGCCTGCTGCTCGGAGAGCTCGAAGTCCATCGCGCTAAGGCTTCGGCGCTTTCGCGCTCGGGCCCTGGCCGCGGCGGTAGATGAGGGCGGTGCGCCGGTAGGAGATCACCTCGGTCCCATCCTGGTTGAAGCCGGTCGTGCGCACGGTGACGATGCCGACGTTGGGGCGCGAGCGCGACTCGCGAATCTCCAGCACCTCGGAGCGAGAGTGGACGGTATCGCCTTCAAACACCGGGTGCGGCAGCCGCACCTCGTCCCAACCGAGGTTCGCCATCACGTTCTGCGACACGTCACTGACGCTCTGCCCCGTCACCAGCGAGAGCGTCAGGCAGCTGTTGACCAGCGGCTTTCCGAACTCCGTCTTCGCCGCGTACTGGTGGTCGAAATGAATCGGCGCGGTGTTCTGCGTGAGGAGCGTGAACCAGATGTTGTCCGCGGTCGTGATCGTGCGCCCGAGCGCGTGCTCGTAGACGTCGCCGACTACGAAGTCCTCGAAGAACCGCCCCCGCCACCCTTCTTTGATCGTCATCGCTGTCCGCCCAGATCATGGCACGCTATGCAGAATGCAATACCGCCGGACCGGCCACAGCGGGTTGCTGCTGCCGGCCATCTCCCTGGGCGTGTGGCAGAACTTCGGTCAGGACGCGCCGTTCGAGCGCCAGCGCGCGATCGTCCGCCGGGCGTTCGAGCTGGGGATCACGCATATCGACCTGGCCAACAACTACGGGCCGCCGCCCGGCTCGGCTGAGGAGAACTTCGGCCGGATGCTCGCCACCGACCTGGCCGGCCGCCGCGACGAGCTCGTCATCTCGACCAAGGCCGGCTACGACATGTGGCCCGGTCCCTACGGCGAGTGGGGGTCGCGCAAATATCTGCTGGCCAGCCTCGACCAGAGCCTGAAACGGATGGGCCTGGAGTACGTCGACATTTTCTACTCGCATCGCTTCGACCCCAACACGCCGCTCGAGGAGACCATGGGGGCGCTCGACTCGGCCGTGCGGCAGGGCAAGGCGCTGTACGCGGGCATCTCGTCCTATTCGGCGGAGCGCACGCGCGAGGCGGCCGCCATCCTCCGGCGGCTGGGGACACCGCTGCTCATTCACCAGCCGTCGTACTCGATGATCAACCGCTGGATCGAGCCGGACCTGGTCGAGGCGCTGAAGGAGGAAGGGATCGGCTGCATCGTGTTCTCCCCTCTGGCGCAGGGCCTGCTCACCGACCGGTACCTCAACGGCGTGCCCGAAGGCTCGCGCGCCAGCCACCCTGGCTCGATGTCCCAGGAGATGCTGAGCGAGGCGAACCTCACCAGGATCCGCGCGCTCAACGAGATCGCCAAGCGCCGGGGCCAGACGCTCGCCCAGATGGCGGTCGCGTGGGTGCTGCGCGACCCGGTCGTGACCTCGGCGCTCGTAGGGGCGAGCAGCGTCGAGCAGCTGGAGCAGAACGTCGCCGCCCTCGACAAGGTCGAGTTCTCGGCCGGGGAGCTCGAGGAGATCGACCGCTACGCGACCGACAGCGGGATCAACATCTGGGCCGCCTCAAGTGCCCACTGAGCGGCCATCAGAGCCCCAGGTACGCGCGGCGCACCCCGGGGTCGTCCCTGACATCGGCCGCGGCTCCGCTCAACACGACACGTCCGTTCTCCAGCACGTAGGCGCGATTCGCCGCGTCCAACGCGACGAGCACGTCCTGCTCGACGAGCAGGAGCGCCGTGCCCTCGCGGTTGATCTGCTGCACGACGTCTATGAGACGGTCGACGACGTTCGGGGCCAAACCGAGTGACAGCTCGTCCACCATCAGCAGCTTCGGTCGCGCCATCATCCCCCGCCCAATCGCGACCATCTGCTGCTCCCCACCCGACAGCGTGCCCGCCTCGCGCGACAGCTTGTCCTTGAGCGCCGGGAAGTGGTCGAGCATGCGCGCCATGTCATCGCGGACCTCGCGGTCGCGCCGCAAGTACGCGCCGAGGAGCAGGTTCTTCTCGACGGATAGGGTCCCAAACAGGCGCCGGCCCTGCGGCACGTGGGCGACGCCCTTCCGGACCAACATCTCCGGGCGCGCGTTGGTCACGTCTTCCCCGCCGAGCGTGATGGTTCCCGAGGTGGCGCGAACCAGGCCGCTCAGGACCCCGAGCAGCGTGGACTTCCCCGCGCCGTTCGCACCGACGAGCGCGATCAGCTCCGCCGGCGCGACGTCGAGGTCGATCCCGAACAGCACGGGCCCGGCGTCGTAGCCGGCCGTCAGCCCGCGGACTTTCAGCAGCGGCTCAGGACTTTCGATCAGTGAGTCCCATCTTGCTCGCGCTCGGCGCGCAGCCGTTTCGCATATCGCTCACCCAGGTAGGCCTGGATCACCCGCTCGTCGCGCAGCACGACCTCCGGCTCTCCCTGGGCCAGGACCTGGCCGAAGTCGAGGACGACCGCCCGGCGGCAGATCCCGACGATCACGCGCATTACGTGCTCGATCAGGAGCACGGTCACGCCGGTCGCGTGCACGGCCCGAACCATCTCGAGCGCCTCGTCGATCTCGACGTTGTTGAGCCCCGCCATCACCTCATCGAGCAGCAGCAGATGCGGCCTGGTCGCCACCGCCCGGGCGACCTCGAGCCGTTTGCGGTCCGGGATGGTGAGCGCGGACACCGGATGGCGACCCTTGGCCGAAAGCCCGACCAGCTCCAACACCTCGTCGGCCAGCTCAAAGGCACCCTTAACCCCTCGGCGTGCCTCCGCGCTGCCGAACAGTGCGCCGATGGCGGCGTTTTCCCGCACGGTCATGGAGCCGAACGGCCGGACGATCTGGAAGGTGCGGCCGATCCCAAGCCTCGCGATCCGGTGCGGCGCCATGCCGGCGATCGAGGCTCCCTCCCAGCGGATGTCACCGCCGTCGAGCCGGTGCACGCCGCTGATGCAGTTGAGCAGCGTCGTCTTGCCGGCGCCGTTCGGGCCGATGATGCCGACGATCTCGCCCTTCGCCACCTCAAAGCTCACACCGTCGACTGCCGCCACCCCTCCGAAACGCTTGGTTACGCCGCGCAACTCCAGCTGCGGCGCGGCGGCCGCGATCTTCACCTCCGCGCTCGCCGGGGAGGTCCCCGGCGTAGCCCGCGAGTGGGGCGACGGAGCCTCGCTCACAACGAGGTTTCCCTGAGCGACCGCCGCAGGTACGAGAGGCTCAGCCGGCTCCGTCCGCCGAAGAAGTCGATCACGCCGCGGGGCACGAAGATCACGACCCCGACCAACAGCAGGCCGAGGATGACCTGCGCGACGATCGGGCGCGCCGCTTCCGAGACGAGCGGGATGTCGAAGGTGATCGGCAGGCTGCCTCCGAGAAACTGGATCAGAAGCTGCAACAAAACTGCTCCCACCGCCGGGCCGAACACCGTGCCCGTTCCGCCGAGCAGCGCCATCAGGATCATCTGGA
>PLYZ01000091.1 GCA_003151935.1 Candidatus Dormiibacterota bacterium
GGAGATCCTGCAGATGGCGATGCTAAAGCCCGAGATCGCGATCCTCGACGAGACCGACTCCGGGCTCGACATCGACTCGATCAAGTTCGTCGCCGAAGCCGTGAATCGCATGCGCGGTCCGGAGCTCGGCGTGCTGATCATCACCCACTACACGCGCATCCTCGAGTTCATCAAGCCCGACTTCGTGCACGTGCTGGTGGATGGGAAGTTCGTGCTGTCGGGCGGTCCTGAGGTCGCGGCTCGCCTGGAGACGACCGGTTACTCGGAATGGGCGGAGGCTGACGAGCCTGCGGTGCTGAAGCACGAGGAGATTGCCTGATGGCCACAGTTCCCAAGCAAATCGATGTTGGCTCGGATTACAAGGAGAAGTACGGCTTCTTCGTCCCCGAGGACTACATCTTCAAGGCCAAGCGTGGCCTGAACCCCGAGATCGTCAAGGAGATCTCGTGGATGAAAAAGGAACCCGAGTGGATGCTGAAGTTCCGGCTTCGCTCGCTGGAGATCTTCCGCAAGAAGCCCATGCCCAACTGGGGCGCGGACCTCTCGGTGATCGACTTCGAGAACATCTTCTATTACCTCAAGGCGTCGGACAAGCAGTCGACGACGTGGGAAGACCTGCCGCCCGACATCAAGAAGACCTACGACCGGCTGGGCGTGCCCGAGGCCGAGCGCAAGTTCCTCGCAGGCGTGTCCGCACAGTACGAATCGGAGGTCGTCTATCACTCGCTGCACGAGGACCTGTCGAAGAAGGGCGTCATTTTCACCGACACCGACTCGGCGCTGCGCGACCACCCCGAGCTCTTCAAGGAATACTTCGGCACCGTCATCCCGCCGGCCGACAACAAGTTCTCCGCGCTGAACAGCGCGGTCTGGTCGGGCGGTTCGTTCATCTACGTGCCGAAAGGCGTGCGCGTCGACATCCCGCTGCAGGCTTACTTCCGCATCAACGCGGAGAACATGGGCCAGTTCGAACGGACGCTGATCATCTGCGACGAAGGCTCTTTCGTGCACTACATAGAGGGCTGCACGGCGCCGATCTACACGACGGACTCGCTGCACTCGGCGGTGGTCGAGATCATCGTCAAGAAGAACGCGCGCTGCCGCTACACCACGATCCAGAACTGGTCGACCAACGTGTTCAACCTTGTGACCAAGCGCGCGCTCGCATACGGCGACGCGACGATGGAGTGGGTCGACGGCAACCTCGGTTCGCAGATCACGATGAAGTATCCAAGCGTCTACCTGATGGAGCCTGGCGCCAAGGGCGACGTGCTCTCCGTGGCATTCGCCGGTAAGGGGCAGCACCAGGACGCCGGCGGCAAGATGATCCACGTCGCGCCGAACACGACCTCGACCATCACTTCCAAGTCGATCTCGAAGGGTGGCGGGCGAACGTCGTACCGCGGCCATATCAAGATGTACCCCGGCGCGAACAACTCCAAGTCGTTCGTCAAGTGCGACGCGCTCCTCCTCGACGACGAGTCGCGCTCGGACACGTATCCGTACAACGACGTCGACGCGGAGAACGTGACCCTCGGGCACGAGGCGACCGTGAGCAAGGTCTCGGATGAGCAGCTCTTCTACCTCATGAGCCGCGGAATCACGCGCAGCGAGGCCGAGACGATGATCGTGAACGGCTTCATCGAGCCGTTCACCAAAGAGCTCCCCCTTGAGTACGCGGTGGAGCTGAACCGGCTCATCCAGCTCGAGATGGAAGGTTCCGTAGGCTGACATGACTTTGACACTGGACTCCCTGGATGCGCTCCAGGGGGAACCCGACTGGCTTGGAGAGCGGCGGCGAGGTGCACTCGCAACGTACGAGCGCCTGCCGATGCCGAGCAAGACCGATGAAGAGTGGCGTCGCACCGATATCAGCGGGCTGAACCCCGCGCAGTTCTCAGAGCTCGAACACAAAAACGGTTTCAAGCTGGACGCCCTGTCATCGCTGCCGCGCGGAGTGATCCTCGAGCCACTGCGCGTGGCCGCCGAAAAGCATCCGCAGCTCGTCGAGCCGCTGCTGTTCTCGCTCATCAAGGCTGACCGCGACAGGTTCAGCGCGTTGCACGCGGCGTTCTTTACCGGCGGCACCTTCCTTTATGTGCCGGATGGAGTCGAGATCGTCGAGCCGATCATCGGCCAGCACACCTCACACGGCGGCGGCACCGCATTGCTGCCTCACACGCTCATCGTGGCCGGCCGCGGCGCTCGCTTCCACTACCTGGATGAGTACATCGGCCGAGACGACGAGCCCGCCGCTTATCGCAGCGGCTCGGCCGAGATCTTCGTCGGCGAGGGCGCGGAGGTCGGTTACGTCGCGGTGCAGAAATGGGGCCGGAACGCCTGGCATTTCGCCGACCAGCGGGCCCGCCTGGAGAAGGACGCCAGGCTGCGGCTCTTCAACGTGACCCTCGGAGCGCGGTTCTCCAAGACGCGCGTCGAAGCTTCGCTCGTCGGGCAGGGCTCCGACGCCGAGCTGAAGGCGATCTACTTCGCTTCGGGCGAGCAGTTCTTCGACTTCCACACGCTCCAGGACCACCAGGTGGGCAACACGCGCTCCGATCTTCTCTTCAAGGGAGCGCTGCAGGACACCGCGCGCACCGTGTACGCCGGGCTCATCCGGATCGAGAAGGGCGCCGCGCGCTCGGATGCATACCAGGCCAACCGGAACCTGGTGCTCTCCGACCACGCCAAGGCGACCTCGATCCCGATGCTCGAGATCGACAACAACGACGTCCGCTGCACGCACGGTGCAACCGTCGGGCCGGTCGACCCGCAGAGCATGTTCTACCTGCAGTCACGCGGCATCCCCGCGGCGACGGCCAAGCGGATGATCGTGCAGGGATTCTTCGGCGACGTGCTGGACCGGATCCCCTTCGAGCACGCGCGCAGCCTTATCGAGGCCGACCTGGAGGCGCGCCTTGGCTAGGTTTCGGGTCGCTTCGGTCGCCGAGCTGCCCGAGGAGAGCATCAAGCGAGTGGACGCAGGGCACACTCCCGTTTGCCTCGCGCACGCGGAGGACGGCAGCTTCTACGCCCTCAACGATATCTGCACGCACGAGGAGTTCAACCTCAGCGACGGCGAGCTCTGGGGCATGGACGTCGAATGCCCCCAGCACGGCTCTCGCTTCAACCTCGTCACCGGCAAGGTCACGGGCCTGCCGGCCGTGATCCCGGCGAAAACTTACCCGGTGACCGTGGACGGCGACGAGGTCTACGTCGAGGTCCCGGATTGATGGCCGCGCGCGCGCAGGGCGCCCCTAATAGTTCGGCCGGGCGCGCGCAGGGCGCACCTAGCTTCGACGTCGCGACGATTCGCAAGGACTTTCCGATCTTCGAGACCGGGATCGCCTACCTGGACTCGGCGAACACCTCCCAGCGGCCGCGCCAGGTGACGGGCGCGATGATGGAGTACTTCGAGAAGTTCAACTCGAACATCCACCGCGCCGCGTACCACATCGCTGAAGAGGCGACGGTGCGCTACGAGGCCACCCGGGAGAAGGTCCGCGACCTCATCAACGCAAGCTCGACCAAGGAGATCATCTACACGCGCGGCACGACCGAGGCGATCAACCTGGTCGCGTACTCCTGGGGCCGCAAGCACATCAAGCAGGGCGACCTGATCGTCCTCACGATCATCGAGCATCACTCGAACATCGTGCCGTGGCAGATCCTCGCCGCCGAGAAGGGGGCGACGATCGAGTACGTCGACATCGACGAGCGCGGCGAGCTGCGGCTCGACCAGTTCCACAAGCTCCTCGAACGCTCGCCGAAGCTCGTCGCGTTCGGCCAGGTCAGCAACGCGCTTGGCACCATCAACCCCGCGATGGAGATGGTCGCGGCGGCCAAGGCGGCCGGCGCCACCGTGTTGGTGGACGGCGCGCAGGGGGCACCGCACCAGCGAGTCGACGTCCGCGCCCTGGGCTGCGATTTCTACGCGTTCAGCGGGCACAAGATGCTGGGACCGACCGGCGCGGGCATCCTGTACGGCCGCCGCGAGCTGCTCGAGGCCATGGACCCCTTCATGTCGGGCGGTGACATGATCAAGGCCGTTCACATCGAAGGCACCACCTACCACGACCTACCCTGGAAGTTTGAAGCGGGCACGCAGGCCATCGCCGAAGTCATCGGCCTCGGAGCGGCGGTCGATTACCTGAGCGCCCTGGGCATGGATGCTGTGCGCGCGCACGAGCGCGAGATCACGGAGTACGCCTATGAGGCGCTGAGCGACGTCGAAGGGCTGACGCTGTACGGACCCCCACCTTCGCGCCGGGCGGGCGTCATCTCCTTCTCGCTGGAGGGGATCCACCCGCACGACCTGGCCACGATCGCCGACCGCGACCAGGTCTGCCTGCGGGCCGGCCACCACTGCGCGATGCCTCTCATGACCAGGCTCGGAGTCGCGGCCACTGCCCGCGCGTCGTTCTATGTGTACACGCAGAAGGATGAAGTCGACCGTTTGGTCGGTTCCATAAAAGAGGCCCAAAGGATTTTCAAATGAGCACCGGAACCGCAGCCGACGACCAGTTGTACTCACCCCACGAAAGCTTCGATTTCGCGGGGACCCCGAGCGTGCTGCCGCAGCCATGAGCACACGAGCCGGCACTGCTGCTGATGATCAGTTCTACCGCGAGCACATCCTCGACCACTACAAGAACCCGCGGAATTTCGGCCGTCTCGAAAACCCCGACATCAGCCACGAAGAGGACAACCCTCTGTGCGGCGATGTGATCGGCATGGATTTCCGGATCAAGGACGGGGTGATCGAGGACATTCGGTTCCACGGCCGCGGATGCGCCATCTCGCAGGCGGCGGCCTCGCTCCTGACCGAACGGTTGAAAGGCATTCCGCTCGAGGATGCGAAGAAGATCGGCAAGGCAGACGTGCTTGGAGAGCTGGGGATAGACATCTCCCCCGCGCGCATCAAGTGCGCGCTTCTGTCATTGAAGGTGCTGAAGGTGGGTGCTTACGGACTGGCCGGAAGCTATGAGGACGAGGAGTAGAAGAATGGGTATGACAGACCAGGAAGCGCCATTTCGCGACCTTAAAATCGACGACGTCAAGAAGCTGATCGACGAGGGCTACGACGTCGTGGACGTCCGCGAGGACTGGGAGTGGAACAAAGGCCATGTGCCCGGCGCGCGGCATGTCGTGCTCAACACCCTCCTGGCCAACCCGGCCGCGCAGAAGTTCCGCGACCGCACGATCTTCGTGTGCGCGATGGGCGAGCGCTCGGCGGTGGCATCTGAGATGGCGGTGGCCCTTGGTGTGAAGGACGTCGTGAACTTCCGCGGCGGCACCAAGGCCTGGAAGGATGCGGGACTCCCGCTGGCAGCACCGTGACGGATTTCACCCCTACCCATCAGGTCGCGCCCGACTCAACGGTCAAGCCCGAGGACGTGATCGAGGTCCTGCGCCAGTGCTTCGACCCTGAGATCCCGGTCAACATCGTCGACCTCGGCCTGATCTACGACATCGCGATCAAGCCGGCGCGGGTGGACATCAAGATGACCCTCACCGCGCTCGGCTGCCCGATGGCCGCCGAGGTGATGGCTGACGTCCGCGACCACCTGCTCACGCTGCCCGGCATCGCGGATGCGGGAGTCGACATCGTCTACGAGCCGGTCTGGTCCCCAGAGCGCATGTCCGAAGAAGCGCGCTGGGAGCTGGGGATGGTGTAGATATGAGAAGGAACCGAGGGTTCCTTCTCATGGCTCATCTTCCTAAAGGTTGGTATTTTTCGGATTAGTTCTCCTCGCGACGCTCGGCGACATTCAAGCTGGCCCGGGACGGCCGGAGTTAATCCGGCCTACATGCCACGGGGGGAGTGGCTAACTAGCCGCCAGTCACTCGGCGTCGCCCGAGCGAGCGCCGAGGGACGGCCGGAGTAAATCCGGCCTAAATGCCGCGTATTTGAGGAGGTCTTGTCAGCCGGCACCCACTCGGCGCTGGCCCGAGCCGATCCTCGCTCGAACCGGGACGGATTCAGGCGACTGGTTCCGCCGCCAGGCTTGCATGCAGGCCTCGCACGAGCAAGTCGGCCCGTACGGCTCGACAGGATCGGCCAACGATCCGCCGATCAGATGAAACAAGGTTGTGGCGATCTTTGCGGGACGTAGAGATGACATTTGGTTGCCTCCGTCGTGTGTTCTACAAAGGCTAACGCATGAGTGTGGGATTTCCTGCTAACGCCAACCATTTGTAGCCTGACGGCACCTGACCGCCGTTCAGCAACCAGGGTGCGTGACGTTGCCGCTGGAATCGATCGAGGTCGAGCTGCAGGATCCTGAATGAAAGCTCAACTGGCCGTTGACGCACTCGAAGTAGTACGGACCCGTCACGAGGCCCGTACCGCCGCCGCCGCCAGAGCCGTGCGCGGGGCACACGATCATTCGCTCGGTGACTTCGAAGCCCGCGACCAGGACGGCGACGGCGACCACCGCCGCCGCGACTGCCGAGAGGGATGACGGGGCCAGGAACGGGCCACGCAGGGTGCGCACTGTCGCGCCGGTCGCCATCGCGCCGGCGATGACGAGCGGCAGCCCGATCGAGAAGATGGCCAGGATGCCAAGCACAAGCAGCCCACCAGCGGCGGCCGCGCGCAAAGGCATGCGCAACGCCGCTCTCCCGAAACGCGTCAAGGAGGTCAGCAACAGGGCCGCCATGACGAGGAGGTAACCCGCGACAAATATGGCCGTGTAGGCATCGAACGGCGCAGTGCCCTGCCCCAACTTCAACCACAGGTACGCGGCATCGGTCGCGAGCGCAACAACCAGCGCGAACCACGCCATCAAGCGCGCGGGCCGAGAGTCGATGAGCGGCACCGCGCTGGCCATCGGCTGAACTGTACTCAGGTTGTGCGCCGGGTCTCCCTACACTTAGTTCCAGTGACGGATTTCAGCCCCGGGCTCGAAGGTGTGGTCGCGGCCCAGACGGCCGTCAGCGAGGTCGATGGGGCCAACGGCCGCCTCATCTACCGCGGCGGCTACCTGATCGAAGACCTGGCGCCCGTGGTGGCTTACGAAGAGGTCGCGTACCTGCTGCTGCACGGCGACCTGCCGAACAAGGCGCAACTCGATGCGCAGTGCAGGCAGATGGCCGCCGCTCGGCCGCTCAACAAGGCTGGGCACGGCGCATTGATGGCGCTGGATCCGGCGACCGATCCCATGGACGTGCTCCGCACCGTGGTCTCGGCGCAGGGCGCGAGCAAGACGCTGGCCAAGCCGTCGCTCGAAGAAGCGATCGCGTTGACTGCAGTCTTTCCGACCATCGTCGCCGCGAGCTACAGGCGCCGTCAGGGTCAGGAGATCCTCGACCCTCGCGATGACCTCTCGCACGCCGCCAACCTGCTGTGGATGATGGACGGCAAAGAGCCCGACGCCGATCGAGTTCACCTGGTCGATGCGTACCTGGTGCTGCTCGCCGATCACGGTCTCAACGCGTCGACCTTCGCGGCGCGGGTGGTCGCGTCGACCGGCAGCGACCTCACATCCGCCGTCGTCGGGGCCATCGGAGCGTTGAAGGGTCCTGCCCATGGCGGCGCGACGTTCGCCGCTCGCACCATGCTCGACAAAGTCGGGACCGCCGAAAACGCTGAGAAGTGGATGCGCGAAGCCCACGCCCGCCACGAACGATTCGCGGGATTCGGCCACCGCGTCTACCGCACCTACGATCCGCGGGCCAAGATCCTGCGCGAGATGGCGAGCACGGCAGCGCCTGAGCTCCACCGTACGGCGGCGCGCGCCGAGGAGCTGGCCCTTCAGATCCTGCACGAAGCGCATCCGGAGCGGCCCAACGCGACCAACGTCGATTTCTGGGCCTCCGTCGTGCTGACCGGAGCGGGGATTCCCAAGGAAATGTTCACGTGCCTGTTCGCGACCTCACGCGTGGTGGGCTGGACGGCGCACGTGCTCGAATCGCTGGACGACCTGCGGATCATCCGCCCGGCGTCGGTGTGGACCGGGCCCGAGCCGGGGAAAAAGCCCGCGCCAATCGCCAGCAGATGAGCGCCTACGTCCCCGGCCTGGAGGGCATCGTGGCGGCGCAGACCGCGATCTCGATGGTGGACGGCGCCAACGGCCGGCTCGTCTATCGGGGTTACGTGATCGCGGATCTCGCGGAGGACATGTCCTTCGAGGAGGTCGCCTACCTGATGTGGTACGGCCGGCTGCCGGCGCGCGCCGAGCTGGACGCGTTGACGCTGGAGCTGGCCGGCTCACGCGCATTGACGCAGGCCGCGAGGATCACGCTGGACGCCCTCCCGACGGAAACCGACCCGATGGACGTCCTGAGGAGCGTGGTTTCCGTGCAGGGAGTCGAGCACCGGCTCGAAAAGCCGAGCATCCCGCTTGCGATCCACGCCACGGCGTCGTTCCCGACCATCCTCGCGATGTTCCATCGCCGGCAGCTGGGGCTCGAACCCGTCAAACCTCGGGCGGACCTCAGCCACGCGGCCAACTACCTCTACATGCTGAATGGAAAGGAGTCGAGCCCCGACCTGGTACGCGCACTGAACACATACCTGGTGCTGCTCGCCGACCATGGCATGAACGCGTCGACGTTTGTGGCGCGGGTCATCGCCTCCACCGATTCCGACCTGGCTTCATGCCTTGTGGGCGCCATCGGCGCGCTGAAAGGCCCGGCTCATGGTGGGGCGCCGTCGGCGGTGATGGACCAGCTCGAGCAGATCGGCACGGCCGAAAACGCGGGGCGGTGGATGCGCGAGGCTCGAAAACAGAAGGTGCGGTTCATGGGTTTCGGACACCGCATCTACCGGACCTACGACCCGCGCGCGAGAATCCTGAAAGAGTTGTGCGCCCGGCTCAACCCCAAGTTCTACGAGCTTGCGTCGAAGGTCGAGGAGACGGCGCTGCAGATACTCCACGAGGAGCATCCCGAACGGCCGCAGGCGACCAACGTCGAGTTCTACTCGGCGGGCGTGCTGCAGGCCATCGGCCTGCCGAAGGAGTATTTCCCGCCCACCTTCGCCGTGTCGCGCGCTGCGGGCTGGACCGCTCACGTGCTGGAGCAGAGCGCCAACAACCGCCTGATCCGCCCGCAGTCCGAGTACATCGGGCCGGAGCCGCGGAAACCCGTACCTCTGTCTGAGCGGGGCTAGCCAATCCGGCGGCCGGGGCTCGACCGCGGGGCCTGGCTAGAGTCGCGGCCGGGGGCCTCGGCGAGAGATTCGGGGACCAGGTGGTCCAGCTGCTAGGCGCCGCCGAGCACCGCAACGAAATGTATCGGACATACATGTCGTGAAGAGCGGAGACGGCAACAACGCAGATGGGCCGCATGGGCGCCGAAGATCCGTCGAGGATCCGCGGCCACGACTCTACAATCTGGGCGCGGTCGGCCTTGGTTGGTTGCTCCTTCTTGGCGGCGCTTTCATCGGATGGTTCGTCATCGCCGTCCCGCTCCGCAGACAGATCCTCGACAACGACCTGACCCTGGTCTACATCGGCGCACGAATCGGAATCGAGCACGGCTGGAACCACATCTACTCGCTGAGCCTTCAGCACCAGATGTTCACGCAACTGCGACCCGGGGCTCCATTCAACGATGGAGAGCGTTTCCTCTCGCCTCCCCCGATCGCCTGGCTGCTCGTTCCTCTGACGGTCCTGGGGGCGGCCGGCACAGTCTATTTCTGGCTGGCCGCCTCGGCGGCCGCCCTGGTCGTGGCCTGGTGGATCGCCGCGCCCGGGTCGGGGCTGGCCCGGATCCTGTGGCTGATCGCTGCAATCGCCTGGTACCCCGTGCAGTACAGCCTCAGCCTCGCGCAGCCCGATGTGATCGTCTTGCTGGGGGCCGTGGCGTGCTGGAAGCTGGCTGATCGGGGCAAGCCTTACCTGGCTGGGGTCGTGCTGGGCGTGTCGGTTCTGAAGCCGCAGCTCACGCTGGTGCTGCCGCTGGTTCTGCTGGCCGCCGGCAGGTGGCGTATCGCCGCGGCCTGGGCGGTGACCGTCGGCGTCCTGGCCGCACTTTCATTGCTCGTAATCGGCCAGCAGGGACTCAGCGACTACCGCGCGCTGCTGTCCGAGGCAGGGCACGTGGTCAACAACCGCTACTTCACGCCCGCCTACGTCTTTGGTCCCGGCGCCCTGAGCTACGCCGTGCAGGCGATCTTCGTGCTGGTCGGGCTGGCAGGCGCGTACCTGAACCGCCGCGCGAGCCTCGCCCGGTTGTTTGCTCTCGGCCTGGTGACCACCACTCTCGGCGCTACGTACTGGCATCTGCAGGACTACTCGATTCTCGTTGGCGCAGCCTGGCTTTTCTGGCACGATGCAGCGCCCGCATGGCAGCGCTGGTGGCTGCTGGTCGTGGCGATTGGAGGCGAGCTCGCCTGGCCGCTGAGCCCGCTTCCCATCCTCATCGGGCTGGCGGTCTGGTTGGTGTACATGGCGGTGCCCCCGCGCCCTGCGGTCGGCGTGGCAACGGCCCCGACCACATGACCATCTCGTCCGTACGCATTCCCCACGCAGCGCTGATCGTCGGCGCCGCTGCGGTGATCATCGCAACGGCCATCCTGTGGCTGTCCCACACCTACAGCTTCTACTTCGATGAGTGGACCTTCATCCTGACGGCGCCCGACTGGACCTTGATCACCTATCTGCAGCCGCACAACGAGCATCCGTCAATCCTGTTTCGCCTCCTTTACGTGGCGCTGCTGAACACCGTAGGGCTGCGCAGCTACGTGCCCTACATGGTTGTGCTCCTCACCCTCCACGCGGCCAACGTGGTCCTCCTGTTCCTGGTCGTGCGGCGGCGGGCGGGGGACGCCGTCGCTGTGGCTTCAGCCGCGCTCCTGTTGGTGCTGGGGGCGGGCTGGGAGAACCTGCTGTGGGCTTTTCAGATGGCGTGGCTGGCATCGGTCGCCTGCGGGCTGTCAATGGTGCTCGCACTGGATGCGGCGCCGAGCAGGCGCAATCTCTCAATCGCGGTGGTGCTGGCCACGGCCTCGCTGATGTTTTCCGGTATCGGATTGATGTTCGCCGCGTTCGCCGTGGTGATGCTGGCGTCGACGCGCGAGCGCCGGCGGCAGCTGTTGTGGTTTGTCCCGTTGGGGATCGCCGTGGGCGCCTGGTACCTGGCCTTTGGGAAAGATGGCGTACCACCCAACCCGCCGCCCACTGCCGCCAATGTCGCGCTCTTGCCGGTCTATGCCCTGTGGGGTCTTGGACAGAGCGCCGCGGGCTTGATCGGCGAAGGCGGCGCGTGGGGTCCGCCGGCGCTTGTGGTGGCCTCACTGGCTGTCGGCTTGAGCTGGTGGCGACGGAAGCCCGACGCATTCGCCCTCGGGGCGCTCGCGGGGCTTCTAGCGCTCTACCTCGTGACCGGCTTGACACGCGCTCAGCTCGGCTACGGACAATCGGGCGCCGGCCGCTACGACTACGAAGGGGCCGTCTTCTGGCTCATCCTCCTGGCCGGCGCGGCCCCCAACCTTCCCTGGCGCGGAACCTGGCGGCCGGTGCTCGCGGCGTGCCTTTTCCTCGCGTGCTTCAGCAGCGCGGTTCTGCTGTTCTCGTTTGCCGCCGCCAAGGATGTCCAGATGCAGCGTGAGGTGGCGGATCTCCAGGCGCTGGCAGCCGAGCGATCCGACCCCTGTTTAAACCCAGACGCGTCGGTCGATGCCTTGGTGATGCCCCAGGTCAGCGCGCCAGCCGTCTACTACCGCGCCACCGATCGCTACGGCGACCCGGTCGCCGGCCTCCCGGTCACCGACCGTGGCGACTTCGACCGCGCCCTGCGCAGCCTGGTGATCCCCGGCTGTCGCTGAAGTCCTTTCGAACCGGCTTCTACACTTAGATCGAAGTGCCCGCTAGCGATTTCGACGTGGCGATTCTGGGAGGCGGGATGGGTGGTTACCCGGCCGCGATCCGAGCCGCCCAGCTGGGCTTGAAGGTGGCCCTGGTCGAAGCCGACAAGCTCGGCGGCACCTGTCTTCACATCGGCTGCATCCCGACCAAGGCCCTGCTCGAGTCGTCCGAGCTCTACCACCGGGTCTCCACGCGAGGCGCCGAGTTTGGGGTCAACGCCGACAAGGTGGTTTTCGACTACGCCCGCATCGCCGCCAGGCGCGACTCGGTCGTGGCCCAGCTGTACAAGGGCGTCCAGTACCTCATGAAGAAGAACAAGATCGAGGTGATCGCCGGTAGCGGCCGGGTGCGCGATGGCAACACGCTCGAGGTCAGCGCCAAACAGATCAAAGCCAAGCACCTTATCGTCGCCACCGGCTCCACGGTCAGGACGCTGCCCGGGCTCGAGTTCGACGGCCAGTTCATCATCTCGTCCGATCACGCGACACTCTCTACGACCGTCCCCGAGTCGATCTGCATCATCGGGGCGGGCGCGGTCGGAGTCGAGTTTGCGACCCTCTACAACGAGCTCGGCGTCAAGGTCACGCTCATCGAGGCGCTGGACCGGCTGGTGCCGCTGGAGGACGAGGAGATCTCCAAGGAGATGCTGACTGCCTTCAAGAAGGCCGGAATCGACTGCCGCCTGGGCGTGAAGGTCAAGGGCGCTAAGAAAGCGCGCGACGGAGTGAGCGTGGACACAGACCAGGGCGAGGTCTGGGCGCGCCAGCTCCTGGTCGCAGTCGGACGCTCACCGAGGTCGAAAGACATCGGCCTCGAGCAGGTCGGGGTGACGACGCATCCGAACGGATTCATCAAGGTCGACGAGTGGATGCAGACCTCGGCCGCATCCGTGCACGCGATCGGCGACGTTGTCGGTGGCTTCCTGCTGGCTCATGCCGCCGCCCACGAGGGCATCATCGCGGTCGAGGACATCGCGGGCCAGCGCGTGGCGCCTATGGACCAGGACCTGGTCACCCGCTGCACCTATTCACATCCCCAGATCGCGTCGGTCGGCCTCACCGAAAAGCAGGCCAAGGAGAAGGGCCACGACGTGCGGATCGGCAAGTTCCCCTTCACCGCGCTCGGCCGCGCGATCATCCACGGCGAGACGGGCGGCTTCGTCAAGATCGTCGCCGACGCCAAGACAGGCCAGGTGCTCGGGACGCACATCGTCGGGGCCAACGCGACAGAGCTCATCGCGGAGCCGGCGCTAACGCAGCTGTTCCAGGGCGACGCGTGGGAGCTCGGGCGCAACATCCACCCTCACCCGACGCTGAGCGAAGCGGTCATGGAGGCAGCGCTGGCCGTGGACGGCCACGCGATCCACATCTAGATGTCCACCACCAAGCCGCGAGAATCCGCGGCCGGGCGCGCGCAGGGGGCATTGAATAAATCGGCACACGAGCCGGAGTTCAAGCCCGAGTGGCGCTACCAGAATCCAGTCGCGTGGCGCGACACCGACCTCGATGAAAAGACGCTCAAGGAGTGGTTCAACTACATCTTGCTCGGAAGGCAGGTCGACTACCGGTTCCAGGTCCTCAACCGCCAGGGTCGAGCTCCCTTCATCATCTCGTGCGCCGGCCACGAGGCGGCGCAGATCGGCGTCAGCTGGCCGCTGAAGCCCAAGCACGACTGGCTCGCGCCCTACTACCGCGACGTCGTCCTCTGCATGCGCATGGGCATGACGCCGCTCGATCTCATGCTTGCGGTGCTCGCCAAGAAGGCCGACCCGGCGTCGGGCGGCAAGCAAACGCCGGGCCATTTCTCGGATTCTCGGCACAACATCACGTCCGGCGGCTCCCCAGTGGCCACCCAGATGGTGCGCGGGGCAGGCGTGGCCTACGCGCTGAAGATGGACGGGACTGACAAGGTGCTTCTCACCTGCTACGGCGAAGGCGCCGGCTCCGAAGGCGATACGCATGAGGCATTCAATTTCGCGGCGGTCTACAAGCTGCCCGAGATCTTCGTCTGCGAGAACAACGGCTTCGCAATCTCCACCCCATTCAGCAAGGAATACGCCATTGAGCACGTCGCGCAGCGCGCGGCGGGCTACGGGTTCCCTGGGGTGACGCTCGACGGTCGAGACCCGGTCACGGCCTATGTGGTCGCCAGCGAAGCGATCGCCCGGGCGCGTGCCGGGCATGGGCCAACGCTGATCGAATGCCTGGTCGACCGGCTGGGCGCGCACTCCTCCGAGGACGACCAGCGGCGTTATCGGACACAGGAGGAGATCGACCGGCTCGCCGAGAACGACTGCCTCGAGCAGTTCAAGAAGAGCCTGCTCGACGAAGGCGTGATGTCGGCGAAGGAAATCGCCGAGTACGAGGAGCGCGTCAAAGAGGAGGTCGCCAAGGCGACGAAAGAAGGAATGGAGTCGGCCGACCCGGCGCCTGAGGACGCGCTCACGAATGTATACGGCTCGGGAGCGCTCGGAGCCATCGATCCCGCAGCCGGGGTCGAGACGGAGGACATGAACATGGTGGCCGCGCTCCGCTCGGCTCTGACCGAGGAGATGGAGCGCGACGAGCGGGTCATGGTGCTTGGCGAGGACGTCGGGCAGAAGGGTGGCGTTTTCCTCGTCACCGACGGGCTGCGCGCCAAGTTCGGGGAGGCCCGCGTCATCGACACACCACTCGCCGAGTCATCGATCGCCGGTGTCGCGCTAGGCCTTGCGATCTACGGCAAGCGGCCGGTGGCCGAGATGCAGTTCACCGACTTCGCTCACATGGCCTTCAACTCCATCACCAACGAGATCGCTAAATACCGGTACCGCAGCGACGGCGACTGGTCGGTGCCCCTGGTCGTTCGCGCTCCGATGGGCGGCCACGCGCACGGCGCCCTGTACCACTCCCAATCGATCGAGGCGCGCTTCGCCACACCGGGGCTGAAGATCGTGATCCCGTCCAGTCCCTACGAGGCGAAGGGCTTGCTGCTGGCGGCCATTCGCGACCCCGACCCCGTCCTGTTCTTCGAGCACAAGCGGCTCTACCGCATGTTCAAGGAGGCGGTGCCGAAGGGCGAGTACATCATCCCGCTGCAGGTTGCGCGCACGGTGCGCGAGGGAAACGACATCTCGGTCTTCTGCTACGGGCTGATGGTGCATTACGCGATCGAGGCGGCGAAGAATCTCGAGGCGGATGGAGTCAGCGTCGAGATCGTCGACCTGCGCACCGTCTATCCGCTCGACAAGGCGGCGATCATCGCGTCCGCGCGCAAGACAGGCAAATCGCTGGTCCTGTACGAGGACAATTTCAGCGTTTCCGTCGGCTCGGAGGTGGCCGCTCTCATCGCCGACGAGGCGTGGAGCTGGCTGGACGCACCGGTCAAGCGGCTCGGTGGGCTCGACGTTCCATCGATGCCTTACGCGATCCCGATGGAAGACTTCTTCATGCCGAACCCCGAGAAGATCACCAAAGCACTGAAGGATCTCGCGGCTTACTGATGGGCAAAGAAATAAATGGCTAAGACCACACGCGTCGTGATGCCGCAATTGGGAGAGTCGGTCCACGAGGGGACGATCTCGAAATGGCTGGTCAAGCCGGGTGACAAGGTCGTCGAGTTCGAGCCCATGCTCGAGGTCGACACCGACAAGGTCAACGCGGAGGTGCCGGCGCCCGTGAGCGGGATCCTGCGGGAGATCCTGGCGAAGGAAGGCGAGACGGTCCAGGCGGGAGCGGAGATCGCGGTCGTGGAGATCGGTTCAGACGGAGAAGTGACAGCAACGCCAGAAACCCCAGCGCCGGCCCCAGCCACAGCGGCGCCAAAAGCCTCCGAGGAAGCACCTACAAAACCGTCGGCAAAAGTTCCCGAGGAAGCAGCTCCGGCGGCGGCAACAAAACCGACGCTTGAAGAGCGCGTCCCCTCTCCCCCTTCAGGGGAGAGGGCCAGGGAGCAATCAGCAGGGCCGTCCTTATCGCCGCTTGCGCGCAGGGGCGAGGAAGAAAGCTCCCCTGCAAAGCGGGGCGAGGAAGAAAGCCCCGCTCCAAAGCTCGACTCCGGCGAACACCGCTACTCACCGGCCGTGCAAATGCAGGCCTCGGAGCTCAAGGTCGACCTCTCGAAGGTGACCGGGACCGGCATCGGGGGCCGCGTGACGAAGAAGGACGTGCAGGAGTTCGCCGCCCGACCAAAGGCAGCCCCCGCAGCGCCGGCCCAACCGGTGACGCCGAGAGAAGGCGACGAGGTCGTCCAGCTGACTCGGGTGCGCAAGCTGATCGCGGAGAACATGGTTCGCTCCAAGACCACGATCCCTCACGCCTGGCAAACCCAGGAGGCGGACATGTCCGGCGTGGTCGCCAACCGCGCCGCGAACAAGGCCGCTTTCCAGAAGCAGGAAGGCTTTTCCCTGACCTACCTGCCCTACGTCATGGGCGCGGCAGCCTCAGCCCTGCGCGAGCATCCCGAGGTCAACGCGACCTTCAACGACACCGAGATCATCATCCACCGCGACATCAACCTCGGCATCTCGGTCGGCCTCGAGGACACGCTGATCGTGCCGGTGGTCCGACGAGCCGACGGGCTCTCGCTCGCGGGGCTCGCCCGCTCGGTCAACGACGTCGCAACCCGCGCTCGCAACAAGCAGTTGAAGGCGGACGACCTCGCGGGCGCCACGTTCACGGTGAACAACTCCGGCACGTTCGGGACTCTTTTCAGCTACTCGGTCATCAACCCCGGTCAGGCGGGAATCCTGACCATGGAGGCAATCGTCGAGCGGCCGGTGGCGGTGAAGGGAATGATCGGAATCAAGCCAATGATGTACCTCTGCTTCTCGTTCGACCACCGAGTGCTGGACGGGCTGCAGGCCGCGCGGTTCTTGACGTCCTGCCGCAAATGGCTGGAAGCCGTCACCACGGAGACGCCAATCTACTGAAATAGCGGCGCAAGACGCGAAAATGTGCCGCGATGCCCATGGCCGCGACGATTGCGAAGCCGAACGGGACGGCCGCCTTACCGCCGCTGTGGCTCGCCGCCTCCGCTCTGACCGCCGCCATCGCAGTCGCTTTCGGAGTCGCCCGTTGGATCGATCACTTCACCTCCGATCCAAACGCCGAGGATTTTCGCCTCCATGTCATCGCAGCTCGGATCGGGCTCACGAACGGCTGGTCCCATATCTACGACCTGGCTCTGCAGAAAGAGGTTTCGGTCCATTTAGGCCCCGTCGACTCGATGCACTTGTTCGTGAGCCCGCCGGCCGGCGCGTGGATGGTGGTGCCGCTCGCCTCGTTGCCGATTTCAACGGGCTTTTTGATCTGGACGCTGATCAGCCTGGCTGCATTCATCGCGGCGGCGTGGCTGGTCTGCCCCGGACCTCAACTGGTGCGCGCCACCTTGGTACTGGTCTCGCTTGCGCTCTGGCCGGTGCACTACCAGTTCTGGCTTGGCCAGTGGACGGCGGCCACCGTGGCCGTCCTGGCGCTGTCCTGGTGGCTGGCCGCCCGTGATAGCTGGGTGCTTGCTGGAGTCGCCCTGGCACTGGCCTTTTGCCTCAAGCCGCAGGACTGTCTGTTGGTTCCGCCGGCGTTGCTCATCAGTGGTCGCTGGAGACCAGTGGCCGTCTTCGCGATCACCGGCACCGTGATCGCCGCACTGTCTGCCGCTTCACTCGGGCAAGCCGGGATCGCCAGCTGGCTCGCTGACCTCGGTTTGGTCCGAGCCAATCCATTCAACGCGCCGGTGACTTACTCGTCGATCTTCGGGCACGGCTCGATCGCTACCGGGGTGGAGGTTGCATTGGGTCTGGCTGCGCTTTGCCTCGCCTGGTACCGGCGCGAGCGTCTCGACCTCGTCTTCGCCCTGGGCCTTGCGGGCACGACCATGTCGGCGACGTATCTCCACGAAGACGACATCGCGGTCCTGGTTCTCGCTGCGTGGATCGTTCTGCGGGCCCGGCCAAGCGTGAGCCAGCGGGCCTGGCTGCTGGCTGGAATCGCCGCGGCCCAATTCCTTGCCATCGGGCTCCCGATTCCCATCCTTTTATGGCAGCCCGTCTGGATCGTGCTCCTTGGACTGGAGCCCAGGCTCAAACGTTTAGAGGGCCGCCGAGCAGCGCAGCGGCCTCGCTTTCCTTCGGCAAGTGCCGCGGCCCCGTAGGCCAGAATGATCGGTCCCGTGAACCATTCGCCCTCGGTACGACGGCCCCCACTCTGGCTGGCTGCCGCTGCGGTGGCCGCGGGCTGGGGAGCCGTGTATTCGATCGGGCGCTGGATCATCTTGTTCGCGTTCGGCCCTGTACATCAGGACATGCGCTTCACGTACGTGGCAGCCGAGGCCGGGCTGCGGTACGGCTGGTCGACCATTTACGACGCCGCGACGCTGCACTCGCTATCGACGTCTTTTCCGTCGAGTCAGCAGTACATCGGGGGCTCGTTGACGTATATCAACCCTCCACTTCTGGCATGGCTGTTCGTTCCGTTTACGGCAGTCCCCGAGCCAGTGGCTTACGCGCTTTGGGCTGTGGTGTCTCTTGCATCGCTCGTTTGGGCCTGGCACATCGCCGCCCCATACACAGGCCTGGCCAAAATCACCCTTCTGCTGGTAGCCCTGGCGCTTTGGCCGGTTCTGCTGGCTTTCTATTACGGCCAGCCTTCAATGGTCCTGCTTCTGCTGGTGGCCGTGGCGTGGTGGTTGTGCGCACACGACCGGCCGCTGGCCGCGGGGGCCGCGCTCGCGTTGGCGACGTTCCTCAAGCCCCAGGTTGTGGCGCTGGTTCCATTGGCACTCCTGGTCAGCGGCCGGTACCGACCTGTACTGGGATGGGTGCTTGCAGGCGCGGTGCTGGGCGTCGCCAGCATCGTCACGCTTGGACCTGCCGGCCTGATGGGCTGGTGGCATGCGCTCCAGGCTGTCCAGGCGGATCCGGCCCACGCTTCAAACACTCTCGCCCGCGTGTTTGGCCTCGGACCGTTGACCTACGCGCTGTGGGCGCTTCAGGGAGCGGCAGCTTTGTTGGTTGCACGGTGGCGCCGGCGCGAACTGGAAGTTGTGTTTGCCGCTGGAATCCTCGGGTCGGCGGCGGTGGCATTTCACTTTCATGAATGGGACTACACCATCCTGGTCTTGGCGGTATGGCTCGTCCTCCGAACCTCGCCATCCAGGGGCCACCGTCTCTGGCTGGTGGCCGGAGTTCTGCCGATGCAGCTGATGACCTACGGGCCGGCGGCCGCTGGACTGGTTTTGATAGGTCCTCAGCTCGTTTGGGATGCTGTCTGGCTGGCGATTCTCGCCGCGGGCGGCCTCAGCGGCAGCACCAGACAGGCCACTGCCAGCTCGCCTCCGCCTGCGGCACAGACGCGATCAGGCCATGCGCTGAGTCACCGGGGGACGAGTAGTTCGTAGTCGCCGTAAGAGCCGGAACTCACGAAGTTCGTCTGAATGAAGTCGATCAGCGGGCCGCTTGGAACGGGCCGGCCCTGGCCCCAGAACTTGACGACGACATCGTTTCGGACCACACACATGCCGGGCAAACTCCGCACCTGGTCGACGATCGACTGCTGCTGTTCGCTGTCCAGGAAATAGATCCAATCCGTGTCGAATAGGGGTGCTGGAGCGTCCTGACCGGCCCAGATGTACAGGCTCGACATGCCCGGCATGGTGATGAAGCTGGTGCAGTCCCGACGTAGCGACGTGCTGAGCGAACGAAGCGCAACCTGTTGCATCGATGGCACGCGGAGCAATTCGGCTCCTGGCAAGCCCAGAGGCGAGCCGGCCGCATAGCTTGCCACCGCCACCGACGCCCAGAGCGAGGTGGCGGCGAGACTGATGATCAGCGCGCCCAGTGGCACAAAGGTGGCGGCCCCGACCAGCCGCGGCCGGCTCCGGCCGGCGGCCCACGCCCGAAGCTGTCTGACTCCGTCGTTGAGAGTGATCGCCCCCACCCACACCACTCCGAGCGAGGCGATCGAGACCTGGGTGCCGGCAACCGGATATGCCTGGAGACTCTCCATCATCGCCAGAGCGGGCAACAGAAGGCGTGCGTAACCGTCGGTCGGGGAGCGCAGGTCGTCCCGAGGCGCTACCGCGGCTACCCAAGCAAGAGGCACCGCCAGCAGGAGCAAGTAGGACGGCGGCAGCAGCACACAGATCCACATCAGCACCCCTGCCGCGATGCGCGCGATTGCAGGCAACACCGCGGCGACAGGACGGCCCCTCCGAATGCTGGCGAAGGCGATGGCAAGCGCAGCGGAAGCCGCGGCACACACCACGACCCAGAACTTGACGTTCAGTGGCCGCACGAACAGCTGGGGCTGTCCATAGGCGAGCAGGACGATCGAGTTGGCAAGGTCGGACAGCTTGGTCCCCGTGAGCACCGCAATGCCGATGGTCACGATTGCGACCGCGGATCCGCCGCCGATCATCAAAAGCGGCGCCGGTGCGGCTGGCCGTCTGGCTCCCGCCGCAGTCACCACAATCGTCAGGGCCGCCGCGGCCAAAGCGACCGCAAACGCGTAGTTGGTCGCCCAATCTCGATCCAGCAGCCGGAGCATCAGCGCCAGAGGAGCGACACTGAGCACCAGGCCGGTTGCCGGCAGAAGCAGCCGGCGCCACCGTCCCGTCATGCTTCCGGCGAAAGCGAAAGCCACCGCCATGACCGCGAATACGCCGACATTGATTTTCACCAGCAAGGCCGCTGCGGCCAAGGCGCCGATGAACACCGCCGTGGCACGTGGCCGGCGACTTCGATAGGCCGCCGTCAGGGCCAGACCGATGAGCAGCAGGCTCAGCAGCCCGCCGGGCTGCATGGGTTCGTTGGTCAGGGCTGCCAGCAGGTTGAAGGTCAACAGCTGCGAGCTGAGCCCCAACAGGAGACTGTGCGTGAGCCGGTACGCGACGAGGCCGCCGGCCAGAGAAGCCAGAAGCCAGATGAACAGCGTGACCAAGCGGCCGCTGTCGTTGGCGATCTCGAAACCCGTGAGCTTGAAGAAGCCGCCGATGATCTCGTAGAAGAACGGCCCGTAGTAGGTGACCAGCTGCGTATAGAGGGCGTGGCCCGAAACGTAGGCTCGCAGCGTCAACAGGTGGAAGCCCTCGTCGTCGTACGGCTGGAAGATGCTGAACATCGACGTATAGCCGATGGGCGTCAAAGACACTGTGACGACCGCGAAAGCAAGCGCTGCGCGTGCGTATCTCGGCGCTCCCGCGCGACTCGACGGCGGTGGCTCGAGAGGATGCTGAACGACCCCCTCGCGAACAGAGTCGCCGATGGCTAGGCTACCTGATCGCCTTCGTCGTCCATGCCCAGGATGCTGAGAAAGAAGCTCACCGAGATCGTCTGCACGCCCAATGTCAGCAATACGGCCGCCGGAATGATCTCGCGCATCGTCAGACGCGGATCGAGCGAACCGAAGCCGGCCGCCTGCCAGCTCACGACCGCGACGATGATGCCCGCGAGGCCCAGCACGAGCATCAATGCCCCAATCGCGAGGCCGGTCTCGAGCTTCACGTGGCGGAACCACGCACGGTAGGTGGCATTCGGTGGGTGGAAACCTTCGCGCATCGCGAAGACTTTCGTGAAGACGGCGAAAACTACAAGCTGGTAGCCGATCAGGCATGCGAAACCGGAAAGCAGCAACGTGTGGATGTCGAACGCAATGGAACCGATCTTCACAGGACCGATCTCGAGGGCGGCACCAACAATCAAGCCCGCGGCGAAGACGGCGATTCCGGGGTAGAGGAAAAGCCACCTGGGGCTGAAGAGCAGCATGAAGCGCAGGTGACGCCAGCCGTCGCGCCACGTCCTGAGGTGCGGCGGCCGCGATCGGCCGTCGCGGCGGAGCGTGACGGGAATCTCGGAGATCGCGAGGCCGAAGAGCGCCGCCTTGACGACCATCTCGCTCGCGTACTCCATCCCGGTGGTCCGGAGGTCGAGGGCCAGGAGCGCCTCGCGGCGGAAGGCACGCAGGCCGC
>PLYZ01000089.1 GCA_003151935.1 Candidatus Dormiibacterota bacterium
GCAGCAACTCGGCGCCGGTGTGCATGTCGAACCCGGTCTTGATCGTCAGCCAGTGCGGAAAGGACCGGATTCCACCCGCGCTCCAGCCACCGATCGCGTCGAACTCGGCGCTCGCTTTGGCGACCTGCGCCAGCGCCGCGTGGGCGTGCGCCGAGACCTCGCCGATCCGGTCGTCAAGAGCCTTTGCGAGGTCCTGATTCTCTGGGCTGGTCGACGCGTACTCCACACATCAAATTATACCAAACAGACGTTCGTGCGCGACCCTGTTTACCGGTAAATTGATCGGAGAATCCCCGACCAATCAGTGCTTGGGGTTGTCCCGGATGAACTCCGCGATCCGGTTCAGTCCCAGCTTCAGCTCGTCCTCCGACTGCGTGTACGCGACGCGGATGAACCCCTTCCCCGCGTGCCCAAACGCCGTCCCCGGCAGCACAGCCACGCCCGCCTCCGCCAGCAGCCGGTCGGCCAGCTCGTGCTCGTCGAAGCCGGTCCCCTCGATGTTTGGAAACACGTAAAAGGAGCCCTGCGGGCGCGCGCACCTCACACCAGGGATGGCGTTGAGGCCGTCCACGACCAGGTTCCGGCGGTGCTCGAACACCTTCACCATGCGGGCCACGGCGTGCTCGGACTCAGGCGCGCTGAGGGCCTCGATCGCCGCCATCTGCGTGAAACCGGCCGCGCACGATGACGAGTTGATCATCAGCTGGTCCAGCTTGACCGCCAGCGCCTTGGGGGCGACCGCGTAGCCGAGCCGCCAGCCGGTCATCGCGTACGACTTCGAGAGACCGTCCATCAGAACAGTGCGCTCGCGCATGCCCGGGTGGGACATCGGCGACTCGTGATGAAAGCCATACACGAGCTGGCTGTAGATCTCGTCCGAGACCACGAGCAGGTCGTGCTTGTGCGCGAGGTCGCAAACGAACTTCACGTCCTCCGCGGTCAGCACACCACCGGTTGGGTTCTGCGGAGTGTTGACGATCAGCATCCGGGTCTTCGGGGTGACAAGCGATGCGAGCTCGTCGAGGTCCATGCGGAAGCCGCTCTCCTCGCGCAGGGTCACCGTCTTCACCACGCCACCGATGAAGTTGACCTGGGACGCATACGCCGGGTAGCCGGGGTCGGGGAGGATGACCTCGTCGCCGGGTTCGATGCACGCGAGCAGCGTGAAGAGCAGCACGTTCTTCGAACCGGGAACCAGGACGACCTCGGTCGGGTCGACTTCGATCTTCAAGGTGCGGGATACGAATCCGGCGACAGCCTCACGCGCCTCGAAGATCCCGCTGGCCGGCGTGTAGTGCGTGTAGCCGTGCTGCATCGCCGAGATGCCGGCCTCGACGATGTTGTCGGGAGTCGCGAAGTCGGGCTCGCCGATTTCGAGGTGAACGATCTTCTTGCCCTGGGCCTCGAGCCGCCTCGCTTTGGCGAGCACCTCGAACGCGCCTTCGGTGCCGAGGCGGGACATGCGTTCGGCGAAACGGATCGCGCTCACTCCTGAATCCTAGCTGGCGACTCAGTAGACGCCGAGGAGAGCGCCGCCGTCGACGCCAAGGGTCTGCCCGGTGATGTAGCCCGCTTGCTTCGAACACAGGAACGCGCAGGTGGCGCCGAACTCCGCGGGTTCGCCGTAGCGCCCCATCGGCGCAGCCGCCGCCCTCCTCTTGAGCTCCTCCTCTATTTCGCCGCCTGCCCCCGCTGCGAGCTGGCGGATCCGGTCCGTCAGGATCGCGTCCGGGGCGAGGCAGTTGACCGTGATCCGATCCGGCGCCAGCTCTCGCGACAGCGTTTTGGCAAGCCCCGTCACAGCGGCGCGAAGCGAGTTCGACAGGACCAGGTGAGGGATGGGCTGGCGCACCGAGACCGAGGTGATGAAGACGATGCGGCCCTGCTCAGACCGTTTCAGGTCGGGAAGAGCAGCCTTGACCAGGCGCACCGCGCTCATCAACGTCAGCTGAAATGCAGGCCCCCAGCTCTCCAACGGCGTGCTGTCGAAGGTTCCGGGCGGCGGGCCGCCCGCATTGACGACAAGGATGTCGAGGGCGCCGAGCTTGGCCCGTGCCTGCCCGACCACCGCTTCGGGTGCTTCGGACACGTCCGCGGCCGCCCAACCCGCCGCCTTGATCGCCTTGCCCGCAGCCTCGATCGACTTTGGGTCCCGGGACGAAATGAAGACGCCGGCGCCTTCGGCGACCAGCGCCTCCGCGCACGCACGCCCGAGCCCTTTGCTCGCCGCCGTGACTAGAGCACGCCGGTCCTTCAGCCCGAGATCCACTCGTCCATTGTCGTTGCAATCAGCAAATCCCATCCACTTCGCCGCTTGCGCGCCAGCGCAACTCCGAGGTTTCGTTAAGTGCTGCTATCCGGTTCGCTAAACACGTGGATCGGCATATGCTGCCGACCGGGGATTGGGGAAGGGGCCAAGAAGGAGGGTCCTGGCCCGCCATTCTGCGATCCCTAAACTGACCCTCGGTCCTGAACGGGCTGGGGGTCAGGCTTTTTTAGTTCGTGTTGACGTACCAGTCTGTGACGTACTGGAAGCGGTCCGCGGGCTCGATCACCTTGTTCATCCGAACGCCGTGGACACGCTGCGAGACCGCGTACTGGTAGCGCCCGGAGTACAGGAAGATCGCTGGAGCGGCGTCGGCCATGAGCATCTGAAAATCGATGTACGCCGCCAGGCGGGCCTGCGGATCGACGGTGGCGCGCCCGCTCTCGAGGTCGCTGTCGATCAACCCCCAACCGCGCGAGTATGCGAAGTTGAGGCTGCCCGGGTCGGCACCGGAGTGCCACAGCGAGTACTGGTCGGGGTCCGAGCCGACGTCAAACGACACAAGCGCCATCTCGTAGTTGTTGCCGATCAGGTAGTTCTGGACCAGCTGCGACGGCGGTACGGCCTTGACGTCGACCTCGACCCCGATCTGAAGCAGCTGTTGCGACAGCGCATCGGCGACCTGCTGGCTGGGGTAGGAGTTCGGCGCGACGAGCTGCACCTTGAACTGAACACCATTCTTGGTCCTCAGCTTCGAGCCTGGCAGCGAGACCCAACCGGCCTTGTCCAGCGCCTGGGCGGCCGCGAGCTGGTCGTACGGATGCAGCGCGGCCGCCGCCGCGGAGAACGCCCAGTCTCCGACCGGGATCGGGCCCGGATCGGCATCGGCCTTGCCCGACAGAACCTCGGTGACGATCAGCTGGCGGTCGATCGCTTGCCCGAGGGCGACTCGCACCGCGGCGTCGGCGAAGAACTGTTTGCCGTCGCCAGCGGGGTTGAAGCTGACGAAGGAGTTGGTGAACATCCGCGAGTCCACCACCGACACGTTGCTCGCGATCGCCTGGAGCGCGTCGACCTCTTGCGGCTCGAGCCCGCCGACGAGGTCAGCAACTCCCTGCCCCACCGCGCGGATCGCGGACTGTGGATCGGCGGCGGGATATGTGCGAAGCACCAGGTGGTCGAGGTAAGGCTGCGGCTCGGCGTACGGGTTGCGGTCGAGGGAGATCGCGAGCGGGCTCAGAGCGCCGACCTTGAAGGGACCCGTCCCGATCGCGCGAACACCGCTGAACGGGCTGGCCACGATCTGCGCAGGCGCCATACCGCCGAAAAGGTGCTTGGCGATGATGCCCACCCGGAGCGCCAGCGGAAACGACGCGCTCGGCGCGCGCAGGGTGAAGACCACCTGGCCCGGACCGCCCGGACCGACTCCGACCTGGCGCCAGAACTCGGCGCCCGGCTGCGTGTACTCGATGTCCTGGAGCACGTGGAACGTGAACAGCACGTCGTCAGCGCCGAACGGCTGGCCGTCTGCCCACTTGATCCCGTCGCGGATGTTGAACGTGTACGTCAGAAGGTCCTGCGACACAGTCCAGTCGCTGGCCAGCACTCCCACGACGTTCTGCTGCGCATCCACGGTGGTCAGGCCCTGGTAGATGACGCTGTCGACGTCCCGGGTGCTGTCGACCGACTCGAAGAGCGGGTTCAGGACTCCGGGGGCGCCCACGAGTGCCTCGACGGCCGTCCCGCCCCGAGCCGGCTTCGGCACGGTCGCGACCGGCTGGCACGCGACGAGCGCGAGAGCGACTGCCACCGCCGCTGAGGCGGCGGTGAGGAGACGGCTACCCGAGATTACGGGCTCGCAACGCGGTGAGCACGATCGAGCAGACCAGGAAGGCGACGACCAGCACCCAGGTGGTCCAGTAGATCTGGCGCTCCAGGCCGCGGCGCGTGCGATATCCGCCGCCGGTACTGTCACCTCCGCCTCCGATCGTTCCCCCGAGGCCCGAGGACTTCGGAGTCTGGATCAGCACGCTCGCCATCAGAAGGACCGCGAGCACGGCCTCCGTGATGACGAGCGTCGAGACGACCTTAGCCATGGGACCTCGAGATATTACCGAGTGCGACTAGGTCCACACAGAGGAGAAACGGGCCTCGATCGCGGTCCAGTTGAGGGTGTTGAACCACGCCGCGATGTAGTCGGCCCGCTTGTTCTGGTACTTGAGGTAGTAAGCGTGCTCCCACACGTCGACTCCGAGGATCGGGGTCAGCGCCTCCATGTACGGGCTGTCCTGGTTGGGATAGCCCTTGATGGACAGCTTGCCGTTCTTGTCCACGACCAGCCACGCCCAGCCGCTCCCGAACTGGCCCAGCCCCGTCTTCTGCAGCTGCTCCTTGAACGCGTCGTAGCTGCCGAACGCGGTTTTGATCCCGTCGGCGATCCGGCCCTGCGGGTTTCCGCCGCCGCCCGGAGTCATGATCGTCCAGAAGATCGAGTGGTTGGAGTGGCCGCCGGCATTGTTGCGGATGACCGTCCGGATGTCCTCGGGCACCTCGTTGATACCCCAGAGAAGGTCTTCGACTGACTTGGCCGCTAGACCGGGATGCTTCTCGAGCGCCGCGTTGGCGTTGGTCACATACGTCGCGTGGTGCTTGTCGTGATGGATTTCCATCGTCTTGGCGTCGATGTGCGGCTCGAGCGCATCGAACCCATAGGGAAGCGGCGGAAGCACAAATGGCATTGCGTAACCCTCCGTGGTTTGAATTTGTCTCTTGACTCAGGAATCAGTCTAAGAGGTACGCGATTCCGAACCGGGACCGGACGCCTGCGCCCGAACCGCGGCGGCCCGCCGCTCGATTTCACGCGGATCGCCTAGATAGCGGCACGACTCCGGCTTGAAATCCGCGCCCAGCTCGTAAACACGCGGCACCCCCGTCGGGATGTCGAGGTCGACCACCTGCTGGTCGGTGAGCCCGTCGAGGTGCTTGACGAGTGCTCGCAGGCTGTTTCCGTGCGCCGACACCAGCACGCACGGATGACGCAGGAGGTCGGGGACGATGGCGTCGTACCAGTAAGGAAGCATGCGGTCGACCACGTCCTTCAAGCACTCGGCCCTGGGCAGCAGCTCCGGCGGCATGCTCGCGTATCGCGGATCGTGCGACGGGTGGCGTTCGTCCGCAGGCTCGAGGTCCGGCGGCCTGACGTCGTAGCTCCGCCGCCACACCTTGACCCTGTCCTCTCCAAACTTCGCCGCCGTCTGAGCCTTGTTCAAACCCTGCAGCGCGCCGTAGTGCCGCTCGTTCAAGCGCCAGCTGCGACGCACCGGGATCCAGGTGAGTCCCATCTCGGCGAGCGCAAGGTCGGCGGTCTTGATCGCCCGCACCAGCACCGATGTGTGCACCACGCCCGGAGCCAACCCCGCCTCTTTCATCAGCCGGCCGGCCTCGGTCGCCTCTTCGACCCCGCGCGGGCTGAGGGGAACGTCGTGCCAGCCGGTGAAAAGGTTCTCGAGATTCCAGGTGCTCTGCCCATGCCTCAAAAGGATGAGTTTCACCTCCCCACCATGTGGGGAGGCCGGCCCGGCGAGCCCGGCCGGGTGGGGCGATCCGAGCCCGTTCTAACGATGGCCATAAACCTCTGCGGTGACCTTCACGATGTGCGCGAACTCCGCCGCGTCCAGGCTCGCGCTGCCGACCAGGACCCCGTCGCACAACGGCAGCTCGACATACGACTCGACGTTGCCCGAGTTCACGCTTCCTCCATAGAGGATGCGAACCTTGCGGGCGGCGCCGGCTCCGATGAGCTCCCCCACGACGCGGCGGATCAATCGCATCGTCTTGTACGCGTGCTCCGCGTCTGCGCTCTTACCCGTGCCGATCGCCCACACCGGCTCGTACGCGATCACCAGGCGGGCGGAATCGTCGGCCGAGCAGTTCGCGAGGCCGGCCCTGACCTGGGCTTCGACGACCTGGTCGGACGTGCCCGCGTCGTAATGGTCGGCCAGCTCCCCGACGCACATGATCACGCTGAGCTCAGAGCCGAGGGCGGAAGCGGTCTTCTTGGCCACCATCTCGTCTGTCTCGCCAAGGTAAATGCGGCGCTCCGAGTGGCCGGTGATGACCCATTCGCACCACCCCTTCAGCATCGCCGGCGAAACCTCGCCCGTGTACGCCCCCGAGAGCTCCCAGAAGCAGTCCTGGGCGCCCAGCTTCACGCCCGACTCCGCGATCACCTCGGACACGCCCAGCAGCCACGGAAAAGGCGGAAAGATCGCGACCTCGACCCGGTCGGCGTGTCCTCTCGCCACCGAAAGCACCCCGCGGACCAAGTCCAGCGCGTCGCCGGCGTCGTTGGGATTCATCTTCCAGTTGGCGGCGACCAGCGGCATCGGCGAGACACGGGTGGCCATCAGGCCTCCTTGAGGATCGCGATACCGGGGAGCTCCTTGCCTTCGAGGTACTCGAGCGTCGCGCCGCCGCCGGTCGAAACGTGTGAGAAACGGCCGGCCAGCCCGAGCGCGTCGACGGCCGCCACCGTGTCGCCGCCGCCGACCAGCGAGTAACCTCCGGAGCTCGCGATCGCCTCACCGATGGCCTTCGTCCCGTCGCTGAAGTCGCGGATCTCCGATACTCCCATCGGCCCGTTCCAGACGACAGCGCCGGCGCCACGCAACCTCTGCGTGAACAACGCCACCGATTTGGGTCCGATGTCGAGTGCCATCCAGCCTGCTTCCACTCTGTCCGCGTCCATGATGCGCAACGGCTGGCCCGCCTCCATCTGGCGCGCGCAGACGAGATCGACGGGAAGCAGCAGCTTGCGCCCTGCCTTCTCGGCGACCTGCCTCGCCTCGACCAGGGCTGAGTCCTCGACCAGGCCGGTGCCGGTCGGATAGCCGCGGGCCTTGAAGAAGGTGTTGGCCATGGCGCCGCCGACGAGCAGCGCGTCGACCTTGTTGAGCAGGTTGCGCAGGACACCGACCTTGGTCGAAACCTTGGCGCCGCCGACCACTGCGAACATCGGCCGCCTCGGGTTGTCGAGCGCCTGGTGAAGCGCGGTGAGCTCGGCCTCCATCAGCTCACCGGCGAAAGCCGGGAGGTAAGCCGCGACGCCGACCACGGACGCGTGCGCCCGGTGCGACACGGCGAAGGCGTCGTTCACGAACAGCTCGGCGAGCGCCGCCAGCCGGTGCGCGAAATCGGCATCGTTGGCCTCCTCCTCGGGGTGAAAGCGCACGTTCTCGAGCAGCAGGACCTGGCCGTTCTGCAGCTTGCCGACGGCAACGCGCGCCGGCTCGCCGATGCAGTCCTCGGCGAAGTGCACCTCCCGGTCGAGAGCACGCGCCAGGTGCATTGCGATCGGTCGAAGCGATAGGTCCGGCTCGACGCCTTTCGGCCGTCCGAGGTGCGACACGACGATGACCATGGCTCCGCGCTGGGCCAGGTGGAGGAGGGTCGGGACAGCGGCGCGGATGCGAGCGTCGTCGCTGATGGCTCCTTTCGACATCGGTACGTTGAGGTCCTCGCGCACGAGGACGCGCTTGCCCGCGACGTCTACCGACGTGATCGAAGCTTTCAGAGTGTCGCGACCCCGAGGGGCTTCGGTGGCAGGACACTCATAGCCGCTCAGCCATGTAGGTGGTGAGGTCGACCATGCGGCAGCTGAAGCCCCACTCGTTGTCGTACCAGCTCACGACCTTGGCCCACTCGCCGCCGAGCATCAACGTCAATGGGGCGTCGACGATCGACGAATGCGGATTGCCCAACATATCGGAGGAAACGAGCTCCTCGTGGCTCACGGCGAGAATCCCACGCAGCTCGCCGCCCGCGGCCTCGTCGAACGCGGCATTGATGTCCTGGGCCGTCGTGGTCTTGCCAAGCTGCACGGTGAGGTCGACGACCGATCCATCCAGGATCGGCACGCGAAAGGCCATACCGGCGAACTTGCCCGCCAGCTCGGGGAGGACCTCGGCCACAGCGCGGTTCGCGCCGGTCGTGGTCGGGATGATGTTGTCGGCTGCCGCCCGCGCCCGGCGCAGGTCTTTATGCAGGAGGTCTTGCAGCTTCTGATCTGCCGTGTACGCGTGGATCGTCGTCATCATGCCGCGCTCGATGCCGAATGAGTCGTGCAGCACCTTGGCGACCGGCACGAAGCAGTTCGTCGTGCAGCTCGCGTTGGAGATGATGTTGTGCTGCTTGGAGTCATAGCCCTTGTGGTTGACGCCCATCACGACGGTGTAGTCCTGATTGGTTGCCGGCGCCGAGATGATGACCTTCTTCGCACCGCCCTTGTCGATGTGAACCCGAGCCTTGTTGGCGTCGGTGAAGAGGCCGGTCGACTCGATCACCAGCTCGACCCCGAGGTCCTTCCAGGGAAGCTCCGCCGGGTCCCTGTGGCTGAGGAACCTGACGGTGCGGCCGTCCACCTTGATCGCGTCGGCGGTGGACGAAACCGCCGGACCGAAGGTGCCCAGCGCCGTGTCGTGCTTCAGCAGGTGTGCGAACGTGGCGGCGTCGCCGATGTCGTTGACGGCGACGATCTCGAAGTCCGACTTCAGCTCGTGGGCCGCACGGAAGATGTTGCGGCCGATCCGTCCAAAGCCGTTGATACCGACCTTCAAGGTCATGTGGGCAAGCTCCTATTCATGGCGGGCAAGAATCCCAGAGGTGAATCCGACGGCAAACCCGTGCGAGGCCGACCGACCTAATGTTAGGCGGAGCGGCGCGCTCTTTTGATCGGGCCGGCCTCGCCGCGCGAAGAGGCCAGCTCCTGCAGCCGCCGCAGGCGGTGGTTCACGGCTGATTTGGACAGATTCATGCGCCCGGCCAGCTCACCCAGGTTGAGCTCGGGATTCTCGCTGCGCCAGCGAGCCATCTCGCGCAGCGCCGGCGGGAGGCGCTCGAGCCCACCGCCCACCTCGAGCCGCTCGATCGCCGCCGCCTGGCGCAGGCCTGATCCGATGGTCTTGCCGATGTTGGCCGTTTCGAAGTTGAGACGCCGGTTCACCTCGCCGCTGACTTCCCGCATCACCCGCACGTTTTCGAACTCCATCACGGCGCGGCTGGCGCCCATGAGCGACAGCAGCCGCACGATCGCGTCGCCCTCCTTGAGGTATACGACATGCTGGCCGCCGCGCTCCATGACGCCGACCTTCGCGTCCGCCGAGCCGGCCAGGCCGGCGACCGCGGCCGCCCAGGTGCTGCTCGGGACCACGAACTCCAGGTGATAGCGCGAGCTCGGCACGTTGACCGACCCGCAGCCAAGGAACAGGCCGCGCAGCATGGCTTTCCTGTCGCATGCAGCGTCCGGAACGGCGCTCATGGCGGACTGTTTGAAAGCAGGCGTGAGGCCCGGCGGCAGCGCGAGCTCGATGAAGAACGACATGCGCTTGCGCGTCTTCACGGCCTGGTACTTGGCGTCCATGTGCCCAATGGCGCGGCCGAGCCGGACCACCTTTCGCGCCACCGCGTTTCGCAGCAGCGAGAAGTAGGCCGCCTGTCCGGCTTCACCCGGGCGTTTGATCAGCCTCGCACGCGAGCCGAAATAGATCCCCAGCAGCTCGCTCAGCTGACAGCAGGGTCGCGCCGGCATGAGCCCGGCCATCTCGTTCTTGACGTCCGCGGAGAACGAAATCCGGCGTACCTCCAGGACTTGAAAGTTGCCCCCGTCCCTAAACCGCAGTCTACCCCTGGGGTCACCTCCGGTGGACAATGTTCGTTGGTTGGGAATCGATGGCTGAGATGAGGATGATCGAAGCGGTGCGCGCCGCCATCGGCGAGGAGATGGAGCGCGACGACCGGGTGCTGGTCATGGGCGAGGACGTGGGCCTGAAGGGCGGGGTCTTCGGAGCGACCGACGGCCTGTATGCGCGCTTCGGTGAGGCCCGCGTGCTCGACACGCCGCTCGCCGAGTCGGCGATCGTGGGCGTCGCCGTCGGCGCCGCGCTGAACGGCCTCATCCCGATCGTCGAGATCCAGTTCGCGGACTTCATCCATCCGGCCTTCGACCAGATCGTGAGCGAGGCTGCGCGGACCCGGTACCGGTCCAACGGAGACTGGTCCGTGCCGATCGTCATACGCACGCCGTTTGGCGGTGGAGTGCACGGCGGGCTCTACCACTCGCAGTCGATCGAAGCTTTCTACGCCCACGTTCCGGGTCTCAAGGTCGTCGTGCCGAGCACGCCGGCCGATGCACACGGGCTGCTCAAGTCGGCCATCCGCGACCCCGACCCGGTGCTCTTCCTGGAGCACAAGAAGGTGTACCGGCTGGTCGCCGAGGAGGTGCCAGACGGCGACCACCTCGTTCCGATCGGTCCCGCGCTGGTGCGCCGCCAGGGCACGCACCTGAGCTGCTTCGCCTGGGGGCTGATGACGCATTACTGCCTCGAGGCGGCGGCCCAGCTGGAGACGGAGGGCATCAGCGTGGAGGTCGTCGACCTGCGGACCCTTGCGCCGCTGGACCGGGAAGCGATCCTCGAGTCGGTCCGCAAGACGGGCAAGGGCATGGTGGTGCACGAGGACAACCTGAGCGGGGGTTTTGGCGCCGAGGTCGCGGCGATCATCTCGGAGCACGCCTTCGACGACCTCGACGGCCCGGTGATCCGCGTCGCGGCCCCGGACATCCCGGCCATGCCGTTCAACAGCCCGCAGGAGGAGTTCTTCATGCCGAACCCTCACAAGATCGCGGAGGCGATGAGGAAGCTTGCCGCGTATTAAACGGCCGAACAAGACGGCCGGCCCCCCACCCCAGGCCTCCGCCTCGCGGGGAAGAGAGACATACCCCTCGATCGCCCCAGCCGAATACGCGATGCGGCGCGAGGCCGTTGCCGCGGGCATCGAGGCGGCCGGGCTCGACGCGATCTGCGTCTTCTACCCGGCGCGGGTCGCCTACCTGACCGGCTTCCACCACATTCCCACGGAGCGCCCGATCACCCTCGTGCTCGGGCCGAAAACGTCCGCCATTTTGGTGGTGCCCGCGGTGGAGAAAGAGCATGCCGAATCATCCACCTCTCTCGACCGGGTCGAAGTCTATTTCGAGTATCCGGGCGCCGAGCACCCGATGGAACGGGTGGCCGCGGTCCTTGGCGAGATCGGAGCCAGGTCCGCTCGCATCGGTGCCGACCACGACGGCTACATCCCTTACTGGGGCTACCGCGGACCGCTCCTGAGCGACCTGCTCGGTCAGCGCGCCTTCGACGCAGAGCCGATCATCGAATCGCTGCGTTGTGTGAAGTCACCGACCGAGATCGCGTGCATCCAGCTGAGCTGCGACTGGGCGGTGCGCGCCCACCGCCGCATGCAGGCCGCCATCGAGACGGGAAAGACCGAGATGGAGATCTACGCCCCGGTGGTCACCGAAACCCTTCAGGAGATGCTGCGCGAGATGCCCGGCTGGCGTCCGCGCGGGTTTGCGGGCAACGGCCTGGAGTCGATGTTCGTGGCCGGCCGCTCGACGGCGATGCCCCACGGTTTCGTTCGCGGACACGGCGTGCAGCCGGGCGACGTGCTGGTGAGTGGAGCCAGCGCGGACATCGACGGATACCTGAGCGAGCTGGAGCGGACGATGATCGTCGGCGAACCCACGCCCGAGCAGGTGCGGGCCTTTGACGCGATGCTCGCGCTGCAGAGCCGGGCGATCGAGATCATGGCGCCGGGAGTGCCTGCCGGTGAGGTCGAGCTGGCCACCGTGCGACTCGCCGAAGAGCTCGGCGTTGCGGACAAGCTGCGGCACCACGTGGGCCATTCGATCGGGCTCGAAGGCCACGAAGCTCCCTTTCTCGACCGCGGCGAGGAGACCGTGCTCGAGGCCGGCATGGTGTTCACGGTCGAGCCCGGCGTGTATCTGAAGGAGGTCGGCGGTTTCCGGCACTCCGACACGGTGGTCATCACCGAAGACGGCTGCCGCGTCATGACCGACTACCCGCGCGCGCTCAAGGACCTCGTCATCAAGCCGTGATGGATTCCGGCAGGGGCCGTACCTTGCTCGTGAACATGTGCAGCACGGTCGTGTCGCCGTTCGTGTGCCGGCGAACGCGGTCGACCGCCATCGGCGGCAGCATGCCCTGGTCCTCCACCGTCACCACCGTCTCCTTGGGCGCCACGGTCCTCCACACCTCGCCGACCATCTCCCGCGGAAGGTTGCCCGGCATGTAGACATAGCGGCGATTCGGAATGTGACCGCGGGCGAGCATCTCCGCCCGCGAGAAGGCATCGTGCGCCGCGTAGTCCTTTAGGTACGGATCGCTCACCTCCAGCAGCTCGTGATGCTGGTGCGGATACCGATTGCCCCGGTACAGGAACACGGCACCGCGACCTGCAGCTGCCCGTGAGGCCTCCGCTATCACGGCTTCCGCCGCCATCTGCTCGTGCGGCAGGATTACGAGCACCTCGCCGGCGGACGGTCGTCTGCCGAGGGCACCGGCGATGGATTCCGCCGCGCGCTGCGGTCGGAACGGAACCGGAAACACAGCGGGACGGCGGCTGCGGTAGTACCTGTACGTCGCAAAGCCGGCGATCAACCCGATCAAGGTCAACCCACCGCCGAATTTGGTTGCGTTTGGCTTGGCGAAGAGATTGACCAACCACGCCACCACCACCAGCAGTGTGGTAAGCACGCCAACCGAAAAAAAGGCGATGAGGCCGGCGTTCCAGCGCCTGTACTCACGCCAGCGGACCAGGTCCAGGCTGACGCATGTGAGCACGAACGTCCCGAGCAGCCCGAATGCGTAGAGATCGCCGAGCAGCGGAACGCTGCCCCTCGACGCGATGATGATGACGACGGGCAGGGCGACGGCGGCAAGGACGGCCCAGTGCGGGGTCCGGCGAATGCGGTTGCGGTGCTCCAGAACACGGGGCAGGAAACCCATTCGCGCGAGCGCGATGAAAACGTGGTACGCGCCGATGATCGCCGTGTTGCTCGCGAAGACGAGCAGCATCGCACCGGAGACCGCGACGTAATCCCCGAGCACGCGGCCCGCGACATGGGCGCCGAGCAGCGAGATGAACTGGTTTGGATCCAAGTTCGCATTCAGAAGGGTGGTCGACCACAGCATGAGCAGCGGGCTCGTGATCGCCATCGTCAGCACCACGGCCCCCATCGCGCGATACGCGACGGAGCGGCGAGGCTCGCGCATCGCCGGTGCCAGCTGCGCGATGCTCTCGAGACCGGAAAAGGCTAGGAAGGCGGCGCCGTAGCCGGTGAGCAGGAGAATCGGAGTCAGTGGCCGCCCCATCGTGATTGCACCGAAGCTGTGAACAACGCCGGCCGGGCCGAGATAGATCGCGGTCGCGACCACCACGGCCAGCTGGCCGGCCCCCGCGAGGCACACGAAGAGCGCGGTCGTGCGCGCACTCTCCTTGATGCCTAGAAGGTTCAACAACCCCAGGGCGATAAGCGCGCCAACGGTGGCGGGCACCGCCCACGGGGTCAGCCAGGGCATCACAACAGCGAGGTACAACGCACCCGACAACGCGCTGAGCGCCGCCGTCAGGTAATAGTCGACCAGGATCAACAGCCCGCCGACCAGTCCCGCGAACGGGTGCAGCGCCTGCGACGAGACGTTGACCACTCCGCCGCCTTCGGGATATCGCCACGTGACCTCGGCGTATTTGACACAGAGAAGAATGAAGACGAACAGCGTCATAAGGACGAAGAGGGCGGAGCGCGAACGGAATGGGCCGTACAGGATTCCCGGCACGTAATAGATGGACGTGCCGATGTCGGCGAATACGACTGCCCAGCACAGAAACGCGCCGAGACTCCCGCCGTGGTATTTGATCCTGCGGCGGGCGCGTGTGAGGTCGCCGCTCACCCGCCGACCTGGTTTCGGCGTTCGCCCAGGTGGCGCTTGAGGCTCTCGAGGTCGGTGCGCAGCTGATTGAGAGCCCGCTGGGCCTCCCTATCGCCGAGCTGCATATACGCGACTGCGGCGAGATACAGCTCAGCACGCTCGAGCTGGCGCATTGCCGCGCGCAGGACCTGGCGTCGCTCGTTGTCGGTCCTCGTTTCGGGGAGCTGCAGAATGGCGCTGCGCATGTTCCAAACGTAGGGGGGCCATTGTTAGGTCTCCGTTTGGCAAGGCCCCGGATCTATATGGATCTCGTATGGATTCCGGCCCGATCCATTAACCTCGCGTGCGATGGGTCCCGACGCCGTCGCTCGCCGTGGCCGCCGGCCCGGCGACCTGCGTGTCGTCGTCCGCCGCGCCGCCAAGCTGCCGCGCACCCTCGGAGCGCCGGCCCTCTTCGCCGCCAGCTACGGCAACGTGGGCTCCAGCATCTATTACGCCCTGGGCGTCACCGCCGCCTTCGCCCTCGGGCTCACGCCGCTGGCCCTGATCCTCGCCGGTCTCATCTTCGTCAGCACCGCCCTCAACTATGCCGAGGGCTCGGCGGCCTTGCCGCACGCCGGCGGCAGCTCCCAGTTCGCGCGCCGCGCCTTCAACGCGCCGATCGGGTTCCTGGTGGGGTGGGTGCAGCTGCTCAACTACACGGCGACCGTCTCGATCTCGGCCTACTTCGCGATCAGTTACCTCAGCGTGTTCGGCAAATATTTCTGGCTTTTCGGCGAGTTCAGATCATCCGAGGTCTGGCACATCGGCGCCACCATCGTGCTGATCGGCTTGCTGCTTGTCGTCAACGTAATCGGCATCCAGGAATCAAGCGCGCTCAACCTGGTGCTTGCCATGACGGACCTGGTGACTCAGTTCGCGCTGGTCATTCTCGGGCTCATCTTCCTGCTCAACATCCGCACCGTCATCAACAACGTTCACCTCGGGGTGGCGCCGACCTGGGGCAATTTCCTGGCGAGCGTCTCCATCGCGATGGTCACCTATACCGGAATAGAGACGATCTCCAACATGTCCGAAGAGGTCAAGAACCCCGGCCGCAGCGTGCCGCGAGCCACGTTTGCGGTGATCGCCGCGGTGCTGTTCGTTTCGGCTTTCCTGCCAACCATCGGCATGAGCGTCTTCCCCGTTCATCTCGTGGACGGCCACTACACGACGGCCCTTGCCACCACCTACAAGAGCGACCCGGTGGCCGGCATCGTCGCGGGATTCAACGCCGTCTCGACGACCCTCGCCTTCTGGGCCGGCCTCTGGGTCGGCTTCCTCGCCTTCACCATCCTCGTGATCGCAACCAACGCGGGCTTGATTGGGATCTCGAGGCTGAGCTACTCGCTCGCCGGCGCCGACCTGCTTCCGCATCGGTTCGCACGCCTGCACCCGAAATTCAAGACGCCCTACATCTCGATCATGGTCTTCGGAATCGCGGCGGCCGTGCTCGTCTTACCTGGAATCTTCGTCCATGGCGAGGAGATCGACCTGTTGGGCTCGGTCTACGCGCTGGCGGCAACCTTCGCGTTCTGCTCCGCCCACCTCTCTGTCATGCGGCTGAGGTTCATAGAGCCGAACCTCTACCGCCCATACCGCATGCCCTGGAACATCAAGTTCGGCCGCGACAGCATCCCGGTGTTGTCATTGCTCGGGGCGCTCGCGATCGGCACCGTGTTTACGCAGTTGATGTCGCAGAACATTTCCAACTCCTCGTACATCTATCTCGGATGGCTCCTACTCGGCGGGATCACGTTCGTGATCTACCGCCGCTACCGGAAGCAGCCACTCTGGGAGCCGCTCGAGGTGCCGCCTCCACTGGACCGCGAGATCGAGCGCCTGCCGGCCGCGCCCTTGCCGAGCTCAGCTCGCTACAAGCATGGTCGGCGGATCGCTGCGCACGCCGCGGCGGCAACCGCACAGCATCGCCGGCACCGCCCCGGCTGGCAGCTCGAGTTCGAGCTGTTCTTCGCCCGCCACGGAGCCGCGCGCGGCGTCCTGATCGTCATGGTGTTCGCCGCGGTGAGCGGTCTCGCCGTTGGCGTCGACCTCTCGAACTACGACCCATTCGGACCTGGCCTTGGCTGGTCGCCAGGCATCGTGCTCGTGGCCCTGATCGCCGCGTACCTGCTCAACCGCAGTCACGCAGAGCAATAGTCACCCCTCCAGCCGGTAGCCCACTCCTGGTTCGTTGACGATGTAGCGCGGGTTCGCGGAATCGTCACCGAGCTTTTTTCGGATCTGGGCCACGACATAGCGGGTGTTGTACTTGTCGCCGACAGCGTAATCACCCCAGACCTGTCGCAGCAGCGTGGTGTGGGTCACCGGCTTGCCGGCATGTAAGGCGAGATAGCGCAGCAGCTCGTACTCGGTGGGCGTGAGACGCACCACGCGTCCGTTGACGGTGACCGTGCGGTGGGCAAGGTCGACCTCGAGGTCACCGGACCGGATGACCGGCTCGCCCGCGGGAACGTCGGCCTGGCGGCGCAGCACCGCACGAATCCGCGCGACCAGCTCCTCGGTGCCGAACGGTTTCACCACGTAGTCGTCGGCGCCCGCGTCGAGCGCACGCACCTTGTCCTTCTCGCCAGGCATGACGCTGACGACGATCACGGCCGCGCGGGTTGCGGGCCTCAAAGCCTTGAGCGTCGCGAATCCATCCATGCCCGGCAGACCGAGGTCGAGCAGGATCACATCCGGCCGCCACGACGTCGCCTCGCGGATCGCCTCCTCCCCGCTGCCCACCGCCCGGACGTCGAAATCGTGGTAGCTCAGGCCCGCGCGAAGCGCGCGCTGCATCTCCACCTCATCGTCGACGACCAGCACGCGGCCGCTCACTACAGAGCCACCGTGATCGGAGCGAGCGGCAGTGTGAACGTGAAACGCGGGCCCCGCCGGCGGTTCTCGACGCTGATCCTCCCCCCGTGCGCCTCGACCACACGCTTGCAGATGGCCAGGCCCAGGCCGCTGCCGCGCGCGCGTCGGGTCCAGAACGTGTCGAACACACGGTCCAGGTCGCCGGTTGCGATCGGCGGGCCGTCGTTCTCAATCCAGGCTTCGACCACCCCGTTTCGCGCCGCGGCGCCAACTTCAATCGCTCCCTGGGAGGGTGCCCACTCGAGGGCATTCTCGAGGAGGTTCGTGAGCACCCTTCCGACCTGCATCTCATCGACCTCAACCGGCGGGAGGTCGTCCGGAACGCTGATCGCAAGGTCATGACCGGCAAGCTCGGCGCGGAGCTGGCGGACAGCGCTCCCGACGAGGTCGGCGAACCGGTGCGGCTCCTTGTCGAGCTGCACGCCCGCCTCGAGGCGCGAAAGGGCGAGCATGTCACCCACCATGCGGTCGAGGCGGGTGGCCTGTCCGTCCAGATCGATCAGGAGCTGCCGCTGTTCGGGCAGCAGTCCGGCCTGGGGTGCAGCCAGCGCCGTGAGCCCGGCACGCAGGGAAGCGATGGGGCTCTTCAGCTCATGAGACAACGATGAGAGGATCGCCGCCTTCAGACGGTCGGAGGCCTCGAAGCCGCGTGCTCGCTCGGTTTCGAGCGCGGCGCGCCGCCGATCGAGCAGCAGGTCCGCGAGCCCGATCAGGGCAGTCAGCATCCGAAGGTCATCGGGCGCAGCGGTCGCCGGCTCGATCCCGACCACCGCAACGCCGCTGGCGAGAGGCAGGTAGGCAGGGGTGGACTGTGCCTCGGGATGTGTTCGCATCAGCTTCAACTCCCCGTCACGCACGGCGATGCCTACCGGCCGGCCGTTCTCGTGACACCACGCGGCCTGCTTCAGCTCCTCGAGGCTCACCTCGCCGCCCGCGAGCACGCTGGGATGCCCAGAGTCCACCGCCACCAGCGAGAACCGGCTGATTGAGCGCAGCTCGGTCGCGCGCCTGGAGAGCATCGTCAGCGCGACCGTCACCTCAGGCGAGCGAAGCGCGGCGGTGGCCAGCTCGTAAAGAGCGCGCGATTCACGCGCAAGAGCCTCGGCGCCGCCTCTCGTCCGGCGCAAAGACGCAGCGAGCTGGCTGGTCACAAGAGCGACAGCGAGCAGAACGATCAGCTCCAGCACCTCGGCCGGCCCCCTGACGGTGAAGGTGCCCACCGGAGGGACGAAGAAGAAGTCGTACAGCAGGAAGGCGGCGATGCTCCCGGCGACCGCCGGCCCTCTTCCCCATCGCGCCCCGAGCCACAAGACCACCAGCAGGTAGATGGCTGACAGACCCGGCACCGATGCAAGCGAAGTGATCAGCCCGATCGCCGCCGTCACCGCGATCACCCCCCCGATCGCAAGCGCGTAAGGCGCCAGCCGGCGCGTCATGGCGCCAGCCACCTGATGCCCGTCCCATGTGCCCTGCTCGTGCCCAGCAGCTCGTCACCGAGCCTGACCTCGAATCTTCCTTCGTCGGGCTCCATGCTCAAGTGATACACGGGCGCGTCCGGCGTCGCACGCGATACGGCCTGGTCGATGGCTCTTGTGATGCGCCGGTGGACGCCGTCGGTGAGGTACTGGATGAAGACGGAGTGGTACACCACCGTGGCCACGTCAGCTCGTGGCGCATCCAGCTCCGCTCGAGAAATGTCGCCGCGTCCAGGCGCTCGACCATGGCCGGGGCTATTTTGGGTGCGCCCTGCGCGCGCCCTGCGCGCGCGATCTCGATCGCCCCATCCAGGCGCGAAAGGCGGCCGAGCTGGTCCGCCCAGATGAAGGAACGCAGCGTCAGCGCACCTTCGTCGGTGGTCGGGTCGATGGGCTGGAGGTCGCATCCTTTGCGCTCCACTACTTCGGCGACACGGTCCAGCGGCGGGGGCATGTCGAACACGTTGACGAAACGAACAGGGGAATGCTCGTCGCCCCAGCCGGTCTCACCCGATTCGTATCGATAGCGATCCCACTGGAGATTCAGACCAGCGCTGGCCCCGATCTCCAGGATGCGCAGGGGCAGGCGGGTTCGATGCGCGACCTCGAGGAATCCTCCGATGAGGGCGGCGCTGCGGCCCACCTCGTTGGTCTGGCATGCACTCGCGATCAGCCGCCGGATCTCCGTAGGGTGCTCCCGCAGCGCATCTCGAAATGCCGGCCACGCCGTTGAAGCGTCGCCGTCGCCACCGACCGATGGATAGTGGGGCGCAAGCTGCGGCACGCTGTCCTGGAGGACGAGCCGGTGAACCGCGCCCATGAGGCGCAGCGCAAGCGCAGACCATTCCGGCTCTTGTTCGAATCCTTCCAGCGGCTCCCACACAGCTCCGCCGCCCTCCAGGTCCAGGGCCGCGGATTCCAGGAGCGCGCCATAGAAGGGCGATCCAAGCTCCGTGCAGCCTTCCGCCTGGAACCTCAGCCGGCCGCCCAGGACCTCACGCGGCGCCTGCAATCGCCAGCTCCTGCGTTCGGTTCGCGTAGCCGGGGTGTGAGGGGCGCGCGACCCGGAACCAGGCCAGCGTCTCCGCCAGTGCGTCTTCGAGTGCGGATGGCTCGAAGCCGAGCTCCATCCGAGAGTGTTCGAGCGAATAACCGGCGGACCGTCGAGGATCAGGGCCGTAGGGGCTCGCCCCATCGGGCAGCTGAGCGAAGGGCATCGGGTACAGGCGGGCCGGCCTACCCGTAGCGCTCGCAATGCCCTGAATGAGGTCTTTCAAGCTGAGGCCGTCGAAGGCGGCGTTGTAAGCCTTGCGCGCCAGGTCCTTGCGAAGGTCGCAGGCCAGCGCGCACGCGTACCCGATGTCCTTGACCCACGCGAGACCGGCCTGGCGCTCGTAAGACTCGACCGGCACCAGCAGCGGACCCCCGTCTTCCACTCGCTGAATGTAGGCGGCGATCCGCAGGGTGTGATCGGCCGGGCCAAAGACGGCCGGCGGCCGGATCACCGTCCATGGAAGATCACGCTCTCGTGAAAGCATCGTCTCGCACCACCGCTTGCCGTTGAGATAGTCGAGCCCGGCCGGAGCGCCGCCGTCGAGCGGCACGAAATCCTCCTCGCGAGCGGGCCTGCCCTTCAGGTCTGGGTACACGCCCGTCGACACAAAGACGTAGCGCGCACCCTTGAAATGACGCGCGACCGCCTCGATGTCCTGCGGCTGGTAGCAGGCCAGGTCCAGGAGCACATCCGGCTCGACCTGTTCGAGCGCGCGCTTAAGCTGATTCTCATCGGTGCGATCAAACGCGACGTAGCTCGTGAACGTGCCGTACGGGCGATCCTTCCTTCCGGCGGCGACTGTCTCGACGCCCCGGCGCATCAGCTCCTTGCAGGCGGCGACGCCGATGAACCCCGCGCCACCGAGCACGAGGGCCCGAGTCATTGAAGGTCGCGGGCAGTGAACTCGACGTCGATGCCGTCCACTCTTTGAAGGCGCTCGGCCATCTCCCGTGCCATGGCCACCGACCGGTGCCGCCCGCCGGTGCACCCGAATGCGACCACCAGGTGCGAGCGCCCGCGCTCGCGGTAGTGCGGAATCGCGGCCGCCAACGTTGTTTCGAGATTGCCCAGCAGCTGCTGCGCCGCCGGCTGGTCGACGACGTAGTCGCGCACGCGCGGATCGCGGCCGTCTAGAGGACGCAGCTCTTCGACCCAATAAGGATTTTCAAGAAGCCTGACGTCGACCACCCATGACGCCCCGTCCGGAATGCCGTTCTTGTAGCCGAACGCAACGCACGTCACCAGGAGGCGCTCTCGCGAGCGAAGCTGGTGCGCCAATTCGCGCAGCCCCGCGATGTCGACGCGATGGTGCGCGCGGTCGTGGCTGCCGCCTGTTCTTCCGTCGCCCGCGCCAACGTGCACCAGCACGTAGCGGATGTCCTGCGCGTCGGCGTCCTTCAGCAGCGAAACGGCGTCCCCGCGCAGCGGCAGCACCGCGTCGGCCTCGTCCCAGGCGGAGAGCCAGCGGGCAAGCTGAAAACCCGAATCCAGGAAAACGCCAACCGCCTCGTCGAGCTGGGGCTCGGTCCCGCCACCAACGATGACCAGAGTCACGGACGGAAACCTCGACGAGAGATTCGGTGACCAGGTGGTCCAGGTGCCAGGCGCGGCCGAGCACCGGAGCGAGCGCTTCCGTTGAGGCGTAAGCGAGGAGCAGAGGCCTCAACGACGCAGATGGGCCACATGGGCGCCGAAGATCCGGCGAGGGCTTCCGGCCGCGACTCTGTAGTCACAAGGATTCCTTGAGTCGTTTCGCGAGGCGCTCAGGGACGCCGAGCTTGACGATGTCTTCCACCGGAGCCTCGCGGATCGCCTGCACCGAGCCGAAGTGTCGCAGGAGGATGCGCTTACGCGCGGGGCCGATGCCCTCGACCGAGTCCAGCGGCGACGTCAGCGCCTTCCGTGACCTGACCTTGCGGTGGTGGGTGATCGCGAAGCGATGGGCCTCGTCGCGGATGCGCTGGACAAGGAACATGCCGGGCGAGCTGTGCTCCTGGACGATCGGCTCCGCGCGCCCTGGCGCGAAGATCTCCTCCCTTTCCTTGGCCAGCGCGAAGGTCGGGATGTCCGCGTAGCCCGCCGACTCGAGCACCTCGAGCACCGCGCTGAGCTGGCCGCGACCCCCGTCGATGAGGATCAGGTCGGGACGGCTCGTGAACGAGCGGTCCCCCACCACGTCGGCATCCTCGCGGCGCTGGGCGGACTCGAGACGCTCCAGCCTTCGCCGCAGGACCTCCTGCAGCATCGCGAAGTCGTTGGGTCCTGGAACGAACTTGATCTTGAAATGACGGTAGTGATCGTTGCGCGGCCGACCGTCCTCGAAGACGACCATCGCCCCGACCGCCGAGTCGCCCTGGAGGTTGGAGATGTCGTAGCACTCGATGCGCTTGGGCGGCGTCTCCAGGTCGAGAGCCTCAGCCAGTGCGGCGAGCATCGGCTCCGTGCGGCTGCGGTCGTAGTCGGCCTGGATGCGCAGCTGCTCGAGCTCCTGGGCGGCTGTTTCGGCGAGCTGAAGGACAAGGGCTCGTTTGCGCCCGCGTTGAGGAACCTCGATCGCCACCGGGCCGCCTCGCTTCTGTCCCAGCCAGCCCGCGAGCAGGTCGGGCTCGTCGACGGGCCCAGGCAGGATCACCTCGCGTGGCACGTGCGTCGCGCTCGCGTAGTACTGGAGGACGAAGCCGCGGAGCAGCTCGGATTCGGTCGCCTCGCCGGCCCCGTCGAGCGCGTGGCCGTCGTGGCCGACCATCTTGCCCTGTCTGACATAGGCGACCTCGACGAACACCTCGCCGCCGTGGCGGGCGTACGCGACGAGATCCTGGTCGTCACGGCCATGCGTGAGCACCTTCTGCCGGTCGGCGATGCGCTCGATCGATTGGAGCTGGTCCCGGTAGCGCGCCGCATTCTCGAAGTCGAGCCGGTTGGCGGAGCCTTCCATGCGGTCCTTGAGCTCGCGCACCAGCAGGTCCGAACGCCCCTCCATGAACAGCGCGACCTCGTTGATCCGCGCCTTGTAGTCCTCCGAGCTGATCCGCCGCTCGCACGGACCTGGGCAGCGCTTGATGTGGAAGTCGAGGCAAACCTTGCCCTGCTTGAAAATCTCGTCCGAGCAGGTCCTGAAAGGAAGCAGCTGCCGGATCGATTTGACGGTGCCCCGCAGCGACTGGGCGGAGGTGTAAGGGCCGAAGTACCTCGCACCATCGTTCTGCACCCTGCGCGAGTAGTGGACGCGCGGAAACTCTTCGGTGACCGGCAGCTTCAGATAGAGGTAGTTCTTGTCGTCCTTGA
>PLYZ01000082.1:0-189 GCA_003151935.1 Candidatus Dormiibacterota bacterium
GCTTCTGGACCTCTTTGGCGTCCAGGACCATGTTGACCGGGGAGATCTCCTTTCCGTTCGGGCCAAGCGCCGGGCGGCGCAGGGTGCGTCCTGTCAAACGTTCGGTAGCCTCTTCGCTGACCGACATCCGGTTGTAGACGCGGCGGAACGGGGTCTCGACGAACCCGAACTCGTTCACCTTCGCGTAGG
>PLYZ01000082.1:221-35982 GCA_003151935.1 Candidatus Dormiibacterota bacterium
CGAAGAACTCCTTGATCGCGGCGACCACTGGGCGCGCGTTGATCAGCGAAGCTGACGTGACCGTGTGCGGATCACTGATCGTCATTCGCTCCTTGATGATCCGCTCCATGCGGATCAGGCCCATGCGGAACTGGTTCTGCAGCAGCTCGCCCACGGCCCGCACGCGGCGGTTGCCGAGGTGATCGATGTCGTCGGGGATCTGCTTCTCGCGCGGCGAGTTGTTGAGCTCGATCAGCTTGCGGAGGAAGGCGATGAAGTCGCCCTTCTCCAGGATCCGCAGCTCACGCTGGCGCACGCGCGCGAGGATGTCCTCCTCATCGCGGCCGAGACGCTTGTCGACCTTGTAGCGGCCAACACGGCCGAGGTCGAAACGGCGCGGGTTGAAGAACAGGCTCTGCAGCAGGTTGCGCGCGTTGTCGACCGACGGGGGGTCTCCCGGCCGGACGCGGCGGTACAGCTCGAGCAGGGCGTCCTCGGTCTTGTTCGTGGTGTCCTTGTCCAGCGTCGACTCCATGTAGTGGTGCTCGGGGTTGTTGTCGACGTCCCCGAACATCTCCAGCAGAGCGCGCTTCTGGGCCTCGCGGTCGTTCTCGGTGCCCTTGAGCTGCGGCAGCTCGAGCGCTTTGAGCAGAACGGTCACGGGGACCTTGCGCTTGCGGTCGATCTTGACCGTTAGCAGGTCCTTCGCAGAGGTCTCGATCTCCAGCCACGCGCCGCGGTTGGGGATGAGCTTGGCGCCGAATAGCTTGCGGCCAGTGTTGGGGTCCTCGGCGGCGGTGAAGTACACGCCGGGCGAGCGCACCAGCTGCGACACGACCACGCGCTCGGTGCCGTTGACGATGAAGGTGCCTTCGTCGGTCATCATGGCGAAGTCGCCCATGTAGACCTCTGACTCCTTGATCTCCCCTGTCTCCTTGATGGTGAGGCGGGTCTTGATCCGGAGCGGCGCGGCGTAGGTCATGTCCCGGTTGCGGCATTCCTCGACCGAGAACTTCGGCTGGCCGAACTCGTAGTCGAGAAACTTCAGCTCGAAGTTCTTGCCGGTGTAATCGGTGATCGGGTTGATCTCGTCGAAGAGCTCCCGTAGACCCTCGGACTTGAACCACTTGAAGGATTCGACCTGCGTCGCTATCAGGTCCTTCAGCTCGACCAGGTTCGGAATACGACCATAGCTAAGACGTGAGGGAGCTCTCATCTCTGAGATCATTCGGTTCTCCTTGGAAAAGGGCGCGCTCAGTTAAAGGGGCAGAGTGAGCGGCCGGGCGTGCACGAACCGCCAGTATACGACTAAACGCGCCCGCGGTGGGAACGTTTGATCGAAGCCAGGCGACCCGCTCGCCCGACCCGAGGTTTCGAGGCAATATAACACCGCCTGGCGTCCACCGCTAGCCTGTTACGGATGCCGGACTGGAAGGCGCTCCGGGCCGAGTTTCCGCTCCTCGGGCGGTACATCTACCTCAACGCCTGCTCGCTGGGTCCCCTCCCACTTCGCGGCCGGGCGGCGCTGGAACGCTACGCCCAGGATTGGGACCAAAAGGGCACCCCGGTCTGGTTCTCGGACTGGCTCCCACTGCTGGCCGCGTTCAGGGACCGGGTCGGCGAGCTGTTGGGAGCGCCCGGCGGAACCACAGCGATCGCCCCCTCGGTCTCGGTTGCCCTGACCACCCTGGCCACGTCGCTGCCGCTGGCGGCGGGCCGCAAGAAGGTTCTGATCGGAGAGCTGGACTTCCCGACCATCGGCCACCAGTGGCTGAGCCGGCCCGAGTTTGAGGTCGAGTTCGTCCCCAGCAGGGATGGAATGACGATCCCGCCTTCTGCCTTCGCAGAGCGGATCGACAGCCAGACGGCCCTGGTCGTGACGACCCACCTCTTCTATACGACCGGCTACCTGCAGGACGTGCGCGCGATCGCCGACGCCGCCCACGCCGCAGGGGCTCTGTGCCTGATCGACGGCTACCAGACCTGCGGTTGCGTGCCGCTGGACGTCGAGGCGATGGGCTGCGACGCGTTCGTGGGCGGCTGCCTGAAGTGGCTGAGCGGAGGCCCGGGCAATGCCTTTCTCTACGTCCGGCCCGACGTGATCCCGCGTATGCGCCCGCAGGGCACCGGCTGGTTCGCCACGCGCGACCCGTTCTCCTTCAGCCTGCAGGAGCTCGACTTCGCCGACGACGCGCGCCGTTTCGAGACCGGAACCTGGGCGATGCCCTCCCACTACGCCGGCCTGGCGGGGCTGGAGCTGATCCTCGAGGTCGGCGTAGCGAACATCCAGGAGCGGCTGCGCGACCTGACCGATCGGATCCTGGTGCGCTGCGACCAGGCCGGCGTGCGGACGTTCACCCCTCGGGAGCGGGAGCGGCGGTGCGGGATCGTGACGCTCGAATGCGCGCAACCAGAGGAGGTCGAAGCCCAACTGCACGCAGCCGGAGTGATCGTGGACTCGCGCCCAGGCCGCATCCGTCTCTCCCCGCATTGGTGCGTAACAGAAGAAGAACTGGAACGGGGCATGGACCTGGTCTTCCACCACCTAAAAGCACACACCTGAGCCGATTCGGCACGTCTGGCGCCAACCGCGCCAATGCGACGCTCGCAATCCGCATCTTTGGCACCAGACGTCCACGAAAAGAAAGAGCCGGGTCCGAAGGCCCGGCTCCCACGCCCTACCCCTTGTTTCCCTTACTTCATGTCGGCGGTGGCGCCGGCTTCCTTCAGCCGAGCGACAGCCTTCTCGGCGTCAGCCTTGCTGACGTTCTCCAGCACCGGCTTCGGCGCCGCGTCGACCAGGTCCTTGGCCTCCTTCAGGCCGAGTTGCGTGAGCTCACGGACCGCTTTGATCACGTTGATCTTGCTGTCGCCGACCGCGGTCAGGTTGACTGTGAACTCCGTCTGCTCCTCGACCGGCTCGGCACCGGCGCCTGCCGCAGGTGCAGCCGCGACGGTAGCCACTGCAGCGGCAGCCTTGATGCCGAACTCGTCCTCGATCGCCTTCACGGCCTCGACGACGTCGAGGATGCTCCAGTCCTTGAGGGCTTCCACGAAATCCTTCGGAGTGAGCTTGGTTGCCATGTTTACGCTGCCTCCAGTTTGGTCTTGTACGCCTCGAGCACTCCGAGGAGCTGCTGAAGCGGTGTCTGCATGATTCCGACGAGCTGGGCGACCGGTGACTGAAGCGTGCCCATGAGCTGGGCGATCAGCACTTCGCGAGACGGCAGATCAGCCAGCTGCTTGATCTGGTCCGAGGAGAAAACGCGGCCTTCGACCAGCCCGCCGACGATCTCCAGCTTGAGTCGGGTGGCGCGGATGAACTCGTTGATCAGCTTGGAAGCGATGCTCAGGTCGTCGTAGCCGAATGCGATGGCCACCGGCCCCTTGAGCTCTTCCTTCAGCGCCGGGAAGCCGGCCGCCTCCGCAGCGCGCCGAGCCAGCGTGTTCTTCACCACGCGGTACTCGACGTCGCCGCCCCGGAGCTTGCCGCGCAGCTCCTGGATCTGGCTGACCTTGAGCCCACGGTAGTCCGTGAGCACGGCGACCTTCGCCTTCTTCAGTTTCTCTATCAGAACTTCGACCTGTTCGGCCTTCTGTTCCTTTTTGGCTTTCGGCAAATAAAAAATCCTCCCCGCCCAAACGTCAAGGCAGGAAGGATCCAGCGTCCTTCACTTCAGATGCCTCTGTAGGAAATTAAGCGGGCGTGGCGCCCGCACCTACGGTCTAGGGCAGATCGCGAATTATACCGACCTCGTGCGCCTGCGCTTGGCGCCGGCCCGCGCCCTGTGGGCCTTCTCCCAGTCATCTCGCAAGACCTCCGTCATCACGTGGTCCCGCCACTTGCCGTCGACGAACATGTCCGCGCGATGCCGGCCGATCTCGCGGTAGCCGGCCGCGGCCTGTGCCCGGGCGCTGGCCACGTTCCCGTCGATGTAGGCGGATTTGAGCTTGCGCAGGGGAAGCTGAGTGAACGCATACGCCGCGCGCAGCTGCATCACCTCCCGGCCGAGTCCCTTGCCCCACATGGACCTGTCACCGATCACCGTGCCTGTGGTCGCGGACCCATTCCTCCAGTCGATGAGGTGAAGCGCCGTCGTTCCCACCACGGCGCCCTTGTGCTCGATAACCCAGACCACTTCGTCCGGGTTCCTCGCCGTCCTGTCGAGCCATTCCTTCTCCATGTCGATCGAGGGTGGATGGCGCAAGAGGAGGAAACGGGTGACCTCCATGTTCTCGAACCAGGTGAGCATCACCGGCGCGTCCTCAGGCTTCGGCGGCCTGAGTCGAACGAGCTTGCCCTGGATGACCGGGCCGTACATGGCCCGAAAGTGTATGAGAGGGAACCCGGATGGTTCCCTCTGCGCGCAAGCGGCGATAAGGATTGGACTTACTGATTGCATCGCCCGGTCGCTTCGCGACGGGGCTGCTCATCTTCCGGAATATCGATCGGACTGATTGAGAGTCTGAAGCGGGGCAACGTCGGGAGACTAGGAAACAAAGTCGCGGCCGGGGGAACCCCGGCAGCCCCTGCGACGCGCAGCCTAACCCTCGTCTAGTTGCTGGTGTGCAGCTTTGCCGCCTCTTTCACGTCTACCGGCACCGAAGGTCCCTGCGTCGCAGTCAAAAAGAACGTGCGCAGGTACTGACCCTTTGAGGTCGCCGGCTTGTTGCGGATCAGGGCGTCGACCAGCGCCGCCAGGTTCTGGTGGAGCCGGTCCGAGTCGAAGGAGACTTTGCCGATCGGCGCGTGGACGATCCCGAACTTGTCGGTCCGGAACTCCACCTTGCCTCCCTTCACCTCTCGCACCGCGCGGGCGACGTCGAACGTAACCGTGCCCGACTTGGGATTGGGCATCAGGCCTCGGGGTCCGAGGATCTTCCCGAGCGGGCCGACCTTCGACATGATGTCCGGCGTCGCGACGGCTGCGTCGAAGTCCGTCCAGCCTTCGGAAACCTTTTTCACCAGGTCGTCGCCGCCTACGAAGTCGGCGCCGGCCTCCTGGGCTTCCTTCGCCTTGTCCGCTGTGGCGAACACGGCGACCCGTACCTTCTTGCCCGTACCGTTTGGCAGCACAACCGAGCCGCGCACCATCTGTTCCGCGTGGCGCGGGTCGACCCCGAGCCGGATGTGGGCTTCGACCGTGGCGTCGAACTTCGAGATCGAGGTCTCCCTGGCCAGCGCGACCGCTGCAGCCGGGTCCAGGCCCCCGTTGCCGTTGCTCGCGACGGCCGCCTCGACCAGCTTGGCGGCCTCGATGTACTTCTTTCCTCGTTTCTTCGGCATCTACTCGACGATCTCCAGGCCCATCGAGCGCGCGGTGCCCTCGATCATCTTCATCGCCGCTTCGGCGTCATAGGCGTTGAGGTCCTTGCGCTTGACCTCGACCACCTGGCGCAGCTGCTGCCGCGTGACGTGCCCGACCTTCTCGCGGTTGGGCTTCGCCGATCCCTTCTCGATTCCGGCCGCGCGCTTCAGCAGGTTGACCGCCGGCGGAGTCTTGAGCACGAACGAGAAGCTGCGGTCCTCGTAGATCGTGATCTCCGCGGGCACGACGTCACCCGCCTGCGCCTGCGTGCGCTCGTTGTAGGCCTTGGTGAACTCCATGATATTGATGCCGTGCGGGCCCAGCGCGGTACCCACCGGCGGCGCCGGGGTTGCCTTGCCGGCCTGCAGTTCGAGCTTCAGGATCGCTCGGACTTTCTTCTTGCCCATCTGAGTCTGTTCTCTTCCTTTAATTATCTAAGGGCGCCCTGCGCGCGCCCGGCTATCGATTGGTGATGCGGTGGCTCAGTGAACCTTCTCGACCTGGAGCAGGTCGAGCTCAACTGGCGTCTCGCGACCGAACATGTTGACCAGCACTTTCAGCTTGCCCTTCTCGGGGTTGATCTCGTCGACCTTGCCGTGGAAGTCCGTGAACGGCCCATCCACCACGCGCACCGACTCGCCGACCTGGAATTCGACCCGGATCTTCGGCGCTTCCTGCTTCATCTGCTTCTGGATCGCCCGCACCTCTTTCTCCTGGAGGGGAACCGGGCTGTTCGCGGATCCGACGAAGCTCGTCACGCCGGGCGTGTTGCGGACCACGAACCACGACTCGTTCGACATGACCATCCGGACGAGGATGTAGCCGGGGAAGATCCGCTTCTGCACGTGGCGGCGCTTGCCGTCCTTGATCTCGATCTCGTCCTCCATCGGGACCAGGACCTGGAGGATCTTGTCCTGCATGTCCATGGACTCGATCCTCTTCTCGAGGTTCTTCTTGACCTTCTCCTCGTGGCCCGAGTAGGCGTGGACCACGTACCACTGGGCTTCCTGCTCAGGCGCGGCGCTCTTCTCGACCGCCATCAGGGAGCTCCGTTGTAGATCACGCGCTTGGCGATCGTGGTCAGCAGATAGTCGGTGCCGCCGATGAACGCACCGAGCAGAATCACGGTGAAGATCACGATCAGGGTGTAGCGGTACAGCTCCGGGCCCGTCGGCCAGACGACCTTGCGGAGCTCCTCGAAGACCTCGCGCAAAAATCGCGCCGGAGCGAACTCCGACGAGGGACGCTGCTCGGCACGCTTGTCGGCTGTGACCGCCATTACTTGGTTTCCTTGTGCTCGGTGTGCTTGTGGCACCACTTGCAGTATTTGCTCAGCTCGATCCGGTCCGGATCGTTCTTCTTGTTCTTCACAGTGGTGTAGTTGCGCCGCTTACACACGCCGCAAGCTAGGGTGATGATGTCTTCCATAGTTGGCTCTTTGGTGGGGCTGAAAAGAAAAAGCCTAGGTTACCTAGGCGCTGTCAATAGTAGCAGCCCCGCCACTTACGAGAGCAGGATTCGGGTCAGGCTGTCCCGCAGCCAGGCCGCGTAGCGCTCCGGAGACCACCCCCGCCCGCCGCGCAGCAGGCCGTGAACCTCCGGGCTGGTCATCGTCCAGACGATCGCGGCCGCGTCGTCTTCGGTGAGCCCCGCCCGCAGCGGCCCGTTGGCCGCTACCCATGACACGAACTTGCGCATGCTCTCGTAGCGGCTCCCCTGGACCCTGGCCCTGAGGGCTGCCATGTCGGCGTCCACCGCGGCAGCCCCTCGCATGATGTCATCGACCGGCCGCACCCGCTCGATGATCTCGCTGACGTCGCGGGCGAAGGTGGTGAGCTGGCGCAGCTGGTTCTGCTCCGCACGAACGGCCTGCGGCCCGGGCCTGGCCAGCAGGTCGATCGGCGCATCGTCTCCACCCGCGCGCACGTCAAGTAGCGACTTCAGGACCTCGCGCTTGCTCCCAAACGTCGCGTAGACGGTGTCGACCGCCACTCCTGCGCCCGAGGCGATTGCTTCAATCGTGCTGGCTGCATAGCCCCGCTCGGCAAAAAGCCGTTGGGCCACGTCCAGGATCCGCATCCGCGTCGCGCTCGCCTGCTGCCTCCGGAGCGATGAGTCGTAGGCGCGCTTGGGCTTGACTCTTGGCACGGTTTCATCCTACTATGCCAGTAGTCATCCTAGTATGCCTCGGATGAATTAAGGAGGAGCAACTCAAATGGCCGTTTCGAATGAGGCGATCTACCGCCGGCTGATCGAAGAGGGCTTCAACCAGGGCAACCTGGCGGTCGTCGACGAGCTCGTGGCGCCCGGCGCTCGCGAGCACCAGCGCGGCTCGCGTGACGGAATCGAGGGGACAAAGGAGACGATCAAATACCTTCGCTTGGCATTCCCCGACTTCAAGATCACGATTGACGAGGTCGTTGTGTCCGGCGACAAAGTGTGGGCCCGACAGAAAGGCGGCGGCACCAACCTCGGCAGCTTCGCCGGCCACCCCCCGACCGGGATCAAGGCATTCACCGACGTGATCGACCTGGTCCGGATCGAGGACGGAAAGATCGTCGAGCACTGGGGCGTCCCCGACCAGCTCGGCATGATGATGCAGCTCGGCCACATCACCCCACCGGCGCGGCCGGCGCCCGTCACGGCTTAGTCTCCGGGCCCGGTTCGCAGCGGACCGGGCCATATGATTCGATCAATGCCTGCACCAACAACCATCGCTGTGCTGCACGGCGACCAGACCGGGGAGGAGCTGCTCCGCGAGGCGCTGCGCCTGCTCGAGCCCGCCGTGCTCGGGTTCGAGATCGAGCAGCGCGACTTCGACCTCTCCCTCGAAGAGCGCCGGAGGACCCGGAACCAGGCCGTCCTCGAGGCCGCCGAGGCCCTTCGCGAGCTCGGATTTGGGATCAAGGCCGCCACCATCACCCCCGAAGGGGCGGGTGACGTGGGCAGCCCGAACGCCATCCTGCGCAAGGAGATCGACGGCCGTGTGATCGTGCGGACCGGCCGCCGCATCCCGGGCGTCCGGCCGCTGGCCGGCGTCCACGCCCCCATCTCGGTGATCCGGATGGCCGTGGACGACGCGTACGGCGCCAAGGAGTGGCGGGAGGGCCACGAGCTCGACGAGTGGGCCTACCGGACGGAGAAGATCAGCCGGCGGACCTGCCGCATCGTGGCCGAGTACGCCTTCAACCACGCAAAGCGCATCGAGGCCAAGGTGTTCGGCGGCCCTAAGTTCACCGTCAGCCCCGTCTACGAGGGCATGTTCAAAGAGGAACTCGATGCGGCGGCCAAGAGGCATCCGGACGTCCGCTACGACCCGCAGCTGATCGACGCCACCTACGCGCTCCTCGTCGCCACCACCGGGGAGTCGCTGGTCGTGCCGGCCCTCAATCGCGACGGGGACACCCTCTCCGACCTCGTGATCCAGATGTTCGGCACCATCGCCGGCGCGGAATCGACGCTGCTCGCTTTCGATGACCAGGGGGCGGTCAAGGTCGCGATGACCGAGGCTCCCCACGGGACGGCGCCTTCGCTTCAGGGCAAGAACGTGGCGAACCCGATGGCCATGATCCTCGCTGTCGCCTCCCTGCTCGGCTACATGAAGGAAGACCAGGCGCGCAACGCGTCGCGCACGATCTACGAGGCGGCGCTGGAGGCGGTTTCCGACGGCATCCGGACCGCCGACCTCGGCGGCGACGCCTCGACCACAGCTTTCACAGACGAAGTGATCCGCCGAGTCCGGACGAAGGTAAACGTCTGGAGGGCACTGGCGGACGTCGAGCGATAGCGAGAGGATCTCGCCTCCCCAACATGTGGGGGAGGTGGCGCGAAGCGCGGGAGGGGGACGGACCTGGCAATCAGCTATCTGGCACTGGGCGACTCGTACACGATTGGCACCGGCTCATCCTCCCCGGCGCACAGCTGGCCCTCGATCATCGCCGAGCGCTTGAAGCAGAAGACCGGCCAGGACGTCGAGCTCACCAACCCCGCCGTCAACGGGTTCACGACCCTGGACCTGATCACCCGCGAGCTTCCGCTCGTGATTGACCTGAAGCCCGACCTGGTCACGATCTTGATCGGCGTCAACGACCTGGTCCGCGGACGCACGCCGAACGACTACCGCGTCTCTCTCGCCAGGATCTACGACGAGGTCGGCGTGCAAATGCAGCCTGACGGCCGGGCGTTCGCGATCTCGATCCCCAACTGGTCGGTCGTGCCGGCCGCCCGCGAGTTCGGCGATCCGGAGCAGATCCGCGACCTCACGGACACCTACAACGACATCGCGCGTGAGGAGGCGACAGCGCCACGGTTCGGGTGGATCGACATCACGGCGGCCAGCATCTCCGGGTTGGGTACGGCTGGATGGATCTCCTCCGACGGCCTCCACCCGGGGGACGCCCAGTACGCCGCGTGGGCCGAGGTGATCTGGCACGGGATCAAGTAATTCACCTCCCCACCTGGCCTCCCCACCCCGTGGGGAGGTCGGCCCGGCCCTAGGCCCGGCCGGGAGGGGCGATTCGGCTTTAGACCGTGATTCTCTTAAAAGACTCCGCGTAGCGGAAGCCGCCCTTCTTCCCCACCTCGCGGTGCCGCTTGCGCATGAACTTCTCGAAGTCCCACTCGCGACCAGGCTTGGCAACCTGGCTCTTGTGCTTGCGGAGCGCCGCGATCTTCTGGTCGAGCGTCGAGCTGATATCGACGAGGTGGTCGCCCGAGGTCCAGAAGGGGATCCAGACCTCCTTCACCTCGTGCGGCTGCAGCCCTTCTTTGAGCAGGCTTCGAAACGCGCGCGGATTTCGCGAGTCGGGGTAGACGGCCGCCATGGTGGCCTCGCCGACCGCCAGGTGATCCGGGTGCGACCCGCCCATCGGCGCATCCAGCACGCGCCCGGGGAGGTGGGTGATCACGAGCTCGGGCTTGTACTTGCGGATCATCCGCACGATGTCGTGGCGCAGCTTGAGGTCAGGCGAAAGGTGTCCGTCCTTGTAGCCCAGAAACTCGACCTTCTTGACTCCCAGAACGCGCGCGGCCGCTTTCTGCTCCTTTTCGCGAATCGCGATCAGCTCGGAGTCCTTTTGGTTGGGGTCCTCCCCACCCTGCGAGCCGTCGGTGACGATCGCGTAAGTCACGCGCGCGCCGTCCCTGGCCAGCTTGGCGATCGTGCCGCCAGCGCCGAAGTCCGGGTCGTCCGGGTGCGCGGACACGACAAGCACGCTCTTGAACTTCGGTGAGTGGGAGTTGCTGGAACTGGTCGTCGCGGGCCTCTTCGTCGCTTTCCTGGTGGTCGCCATCTCTCTTTGAATGTAAGCGATTGAGGAATCTAGCTGTTCCGTTCCCTGAGGCAATTTCACCTCCCCACCACGTGGGGAGGTGGCGCGAAGCGCCGGAGGGGCGCTGGAGTGGAAGGGCCGGTGGCCTGATTGGCCCTTGCCTAGCGCCTGACCCTGGCCGGCGCGACCAGCGATGCGAGCGGGATCGCCGCCTGTATCGGCTTCCAAAGCGCCTCCAGCTGCTCCGCCGTGAGCCGGGAGCGCGACGCGATCACCCGGCCGCCGAACGCCGCCGTCTTCACCGCCGCCCACCCCCCGTTCCCGGCCATCCGCATCGGAACCGTCACGACGGCTGACAGCGCGGCGGCCTCCTCGGCCGGCCTGGCGGCGCCGTCGATGGTCGCCTTCGACAGCGCGTTGGCGGCTTGTTCGTCGACCTCCCACTGCCGGGCCAGCACCGTGCACTGGCTCGCACCGAGGCGACCCACGGCCGTGATGTACCGCGAAACCATGGCCCCGAGCGCTCGTGGATTGGTGACCGGGATCGCGGACGCGAATGGCGCATAAGAGGCGGCGAACTTGATCGGGGTCAGGTGGTGGCGGCGAACCAGCGCCGACACCGCGTGCCACGCCGCCACCGCCTCGTCATCCGACCGGCCGCCGAAGAAGTCGACCAGCGCGTCGCCCGCAGTGACCAGCGGCGCGACCGCCTCCTCGTTGGCCGCGGGAGCGGCCGCCGCGATCCTCTTCCAGTCGTGCTTGTGCAGCGACGCCAGCCGCCGTGCGAAGCCGCTTTCGTTCGCCTCGTCGAGCGGGATCGAATGGGCGAAGGGCGCGTACATCTGCGTCGCCTGCTCGTCAGTCATTCGACCGTGCGGCTCGATTGCGTAGCCTGCACGCTCGACGGCGGCGAAAGCGCGGCAGCGCGTGAATGTGTCGAGCTCTCGAGTCCCCTCGATGGTGGCCAGGATCGACCGCACCACGCCGGCGGGCTCGTCGCTGCTGTCGCGGGCGACGCTGGCCACCAGCGTGCGGCGGTCCAGCACGCGAAGCCACTGGATCGGCGTCAGGTCAGTGACCGCCTTGATGAAGATCGCCACCTCGGCGCTGTTGGCTCCATAAGGGGTGGCGGCCTTCGCCGGGACCGCCGCCGGGAGGCGCTTCCTCGGCGCTTTGATCGTGCGGATCGCGCTGCTCACCGCGGCCTTAACCCTCTCCGCGGCGGGTTGGTTTTCGTCTTCCGCGAGGGAGCCGAAAGGAATCACGGCTTCCAGGGGCGCCCAGAGTGTGGCGACCTCTTGGGGCGACAGGTCCGAGACGCATCCGAGCACGCGCCCGCCGTGGACTGCCGTGCGGACCGCGGCCCAGCCCGAGTCGCCGGTGACGTGGGCGGGGATCACTGTGAGGGCGGCCATCGCAACCGCCTCCTCACTCTTGACCTCAGGGTGATTGGCCACCGACTGGAGCAGGGCGCGGGAGGCGGCCGGCTCGACGCGCCACCTCCGGGCCAGGCCCTCGCACTGCGCGGCGGAGATGCCCTCGAGCTCGGCCATGAAGCGCCGCGTCAGCGGGTCGAGCACGTCCGAGCCGGACACGGGGATCAGCGCCGAGAACGGCGCGTAGTGGGCGGCGAACTTCAGAGCCGAGAGCTGGTGCCGCGTCACCAGGGCCGACATCGCCTGCCAGGCCGCGACCTGCTTCTCCTCGCTCTTCCTCGCGAGCGAATCGAACAGGATCTCGCCCGCTTTGGACATCGGCTCGGACATCCGCCCGTCGCTGCTCCGGATCGCGGTCTGGATCGAGCGCGAAGACTCGCCTGCGCCCTCTTTGGTCACCGAAGCCACCAGGCGCCGTGCCGCGAGGACCTGGCGCCACTGCCAGGGGGTGAGCTGGGCGACCGCGTTGATGAACGCCTCCACCTCGGCGGTGTTCAGGCCGAAACGCCGCGACGCGTCATCGTTGGCGCGCTGAATCCGGCCGAGCAGCCCATGCGAAGCCCCCATGTCCTCAATTTTGGCGGGGCGAGGGCCCTTTAAGGCCCGCTTAGACAGTCTCGACCTTGAGCAGGTTGGTCTGGCCGGCCAGGCCGACCGGCACGCCGGCCACGACCACCACGGTGTCGCCCGCCCGGACCAGGCCGCTCAGCCGCACGGCCTCGGTGGCGTTCGCGACCATCTGGTCGGTGTCCTTGCCCGGGCTGACCAGGAGCGGGATGACCCCCGAGTACAGCGCGGTCTTGCGGAGGACCTCCGGGTGTGGGCTGGCGGCCACCACCGGCACGCGGGGCCTTGCCTTGCTGCACCGAAGCGCGGTCGTCCCGGACTCTGTGAAGGCGATGATCACCCGCGCGCCGAGCTCGTCCGCCACGGCCGCCGCGGCATGGGCGATCGCGCTTCCGACCTGGCCCGGCTCGCGCCAGGGCTGCCGAGCGCGCTCGAAGGTCGGATGGCGCTGCGCCGAGAGGCAGATCCTCGCCATCGCGCGCACCGCCTCGACCGGGTGCGCCCCCACCGAGGTCTCCTGCGAGAGCATGACCGCGTCGGTCCCGTCCCAGATGGCGTTGGCCACGTCGGACGCTTCAGCGCGAGTCGGGCGGTTCGAGGTGACCATCGACTCGAGCATCTCCGTGGCCGTGATGACCGGGACGCCCGCGCGGTTCGCGCGGTCGATCACATCCTTCTGCACCGCGGGAAGATCGCCCAGCTTAAGCTCCACGCCCAGGTCGCCACGGGCCACCATCACGGCGTCCGCGACCTCGAGGATCTTGCTCAGGTTGCGGATCGCCTCCAGCTTTTCGAGCTTGGCGATCACCGGCGTCTTGCAGGCAAGCTCGCGGAGGTGCTTCTGGCACAAGAGAATGTCGTCCGGACGCCGGACGAACGACAGGGCGACGTAGTCCACCTGGAGCTCGACCGCCAGCTTCAGGTCCTCGAGGTCTTTTTCGGTCAGCGCCGGCATCGGCAGCGGGCGGCCGGGCACGCTGACACCCTTGCGTTCGCCCAGCAAGCCTCCCCGTATCACGGAGCATTCGGCTTGACCGCCGTCGACGCTACGCACCACCAGCTCGATGCGGCCGTCGTCCAGCAACACGTGGTCGCCGCGCTGGAGCGCCTCGACGAGCTCAGGGTGGCTGATCTCGATGTGATTGTCTGCCTGAGCCGCGCCCTGGATCGAATGTGCATCTTGCGAGCGCCTGGTCCGAGATTCGCCGGTCAGGATCACCATGCGCCCGCGCACGAGGCGCTGGAAAGCGGCCTCGAGCGGACCGGTGCGGATCTTCGGGCCCTGCAGGTCGCCCAGCAAGGCGATGGGCCGGCCCGCGGCCTCGGCCGCCTCACGCACGTCGGCGGCGACCTGGCGGTGCGTCGCATGGTCCCCGTGGGAGAAGTTCATGCGGGCGACGTCCATGCCGGCCTGGATCATCGTGCGCAGGATCGCCGGCGAAGCGCTCGCGGGCCCAATGGTGCAGACGATTCGCGTGCGGCGGACCTGTGTCACTGGTATCGCTTGACCCGGCGGTCCATCTCCGCTTCGGCGTCGACTACCCGGCGCTCCAACTCGGGTGCGCTGATCACGGCACCGCCCATGCCGCGCACCAGGTCGCGCTGAAACCGATCTGAGGTGGCCACGGTGATCACGTCGCCCACCTGGGAGGCCCCATACGCGATGCGCTCGATGGCATGGTCGGCCGAATGACCCTTGCGTGTGAACAGCACGCGCACGCCCTCGACCAGCTCCTCGCTGTTGGAGCGCGCAGCGGAATGGTGGGCGTCGAACACGACCGTCACGTCGGCTCCGGCCACCATCCCGAACACGGAAAGGCGCTCGATCAGCTTGTCGCGGGCGGCCTCCAGCGTCGCCTCGCCCATGAGCCGCTTGAGTTGCGGCCAGGCGTGAATGACGTTGTATCCGTCGACGATCACCCGTTCCATTACTAAAAGCGCATGTTTGACTGGCCGAAACTGATGAGCCGCGGGTCGATGCCGAAGAGGCCAGTGATCTGCAGCACGGACTGGAAGAAGGCATGGCTGACGGGCGCGACGAACCACAAAACAGCGAACACGGCGAGGATGCCGATCTGCCCGTATTGATTCGCCAGGCCCTGCACGGAGTGGGGCAGCCAGGGCCGGATGATGCCGAACCCGTCGAGCCCGGGCACCGGCAGCAGGTTCAAAACGAATGCGATGGCTTCGATGAATCCCAGGAATGCCAGCGCCCCGAAGAAGCCGGCGTTCGTCGGGTTGAGCCACCCGGCGTTGCCTGGAATCAGAAACGGAGCTGCGACGAGCAGGCCGCAGAGCATGGTGCCCACGGGACCGGCAACCGACACCGCCGAGTCCCAGCCGCGGCTCCGGAGCGCGCCGCGATCGATGTAGACCGCTCCTCCCGGAAGCCCGATCCCCCCGAACAGCAGGAAGAGCACCGGCATGACGAGGCTCAGCAAGATGTTGGTGTACCGGAGCGGGTTCAGGTCCAGGTAGCCGGAGGCTCGCACGCTGCGGTCGCCACCGAGGTAGGCCACCAGCGCGTGACCGAACTCGTGCACGCAGACCGACGTGATCCACCCGGCGGTGACGAAGAGGATGGTCAGCCCTCCGACGAAAGCGGGAAGGATCCCAAACCAGAGCATCGCCCCAGATGCGGCCGTCGCCGCGACAAGGCCCAGGAACACCGGGCTGACCTGGATCACCCCGCGCATCGACGGCAGGGGCTTCTTGCGCAGGGCGGCATCGGGCCGGGACCTGGGGGCCGAAGCCGTCTGGTTCGACCTGGCCGGCTGCGGCTGGGACCGGTTGCCCTGCAGCCGGTCGGACTCCCCGGGCTGGAAGTCCACCTTGGTCCCGGCCTGAAGGTGGCGGCGGAGGTCGTAGAGCGTCAGGCCGGCAGCCTGGAGCGGCGCGGACGTTTCGCGCGAGTCGCTGTAGAGCATCGTGAGGAGTAGGTGGATCGAGTCCACCTGGTAGTGGCCCAGCACCTGGGCCTCGCGGTTGGCATTCACCAGCAGCTGGCGGATCGGGAGCGGCTGGGCGCCGGAATCGCCGGGCGGAGGCAGCTGCGACATGATCGACGAAGGGTCGATGCCAAGCGCGCGGATCGCCTCGTCGGCCAGGCTGCCGCGGCTCGACAGGATCGCCTGCAGCACGTCGGTCGGGCTCCCGCTGGCCCCGCGCGCCTTGGCCGACGCGGCGGCACGCTCGAGGATCTCGCGGGCCGAGCGTGTCAGCGGTATGTCCGCGGCGGCGTGCTCCAGCTCTAAGGTGGCGTCAGGCATAACGAACCAGTCTAGGAACGGCCAATGGTCCGCTGTCTTTCGACCTCGTACAGCAGGGCAGCCGCCGCGGCCGACGCGTTGAGACTCGCGATGTGGCCTTTCACCGGCAGGCGCACCCGCGCGTCGCACCGCTCCTTGACCAGCCGGTGCACGCCTTCCCCCTCGCTGCCGACCACGATGCAGACCCGCTGGGTGAAGTCGAATTCCCACGCGTACATCTCGCCTCGCGGGTCGAGAGCCACGCACCAGATGCCCGACCGCTTGACCTCCGCGACCGCGGACGGCATGCCCGACACCATCGAGATGCGGAGCAGCTCGCTTGCGCCGGAGCTCGCCTTGACCGCCGCCGGTGACAGAGGCGCGCTGCGGTGCTCGGGGATGATCGCACCGTCGGCGCCGGCGACCTCGGCGCTCCGGAGGATGGCCCCGAGGTTCTGCGGGTCCATGATCGAATCGAGCGCGACCAGCAACGACGGATCGGAAGCAAGCAGCTCCTTCAACGGCCACTCCTTGCGAGGCTTGAGCTCCGCGGCCACGCCCTGGTGCACGCCCGGGGCGATCACATCGAGGCGCTCGGCCGGGACCACCTCGACCCGTGCCAGGCGCGCCAGCTCGTCCAGGCGCGGATCATGACCCAGGCCGGCGGCCTGGTAGACCCTGACCACCCGCCCGGCGCGCGCCGCCTCGAGCACAGCGTTGCGTCCGTGGATGAGCGCAGTCGCCGCCGCCAGGACGTCTCGCGCGCCGTCATTTGCACCGCGGCGCGCGGTGACGTTCCCCCCCGGACGGTTTTGGCCGCGAGGGATCCGGCGCTTCATCGGGCGCGGCGCCACCGCACGCCGTCCTGAGAGTCTTCCAGCGCGATGCCCTTGTCGCGCAGCTCCTCCCGAATCTGGTCGGCCCGCCCGAAGTCATGCCCTTTGCGCGCAGCCTCGCGCTCGGCGATCAGCCGCTCCACCTCCTGTGCAAGGCCAGGTTCCTCCGAGCGGACGATGTCGAGGTGTGCGTCGAAATCGTCAATCAGCTGCAGCAGCGCATCCCGGCCCCGCTCGCCGATGCGCCCTGAGTCCATCGCGGCGTTCGCCTCACGGGCCAGCTCGAACACCAGGCCCACGCCCTGCGGCAGGTTGAGGTCGTCGTCCAACGCTTCGCGATAGCCGGCGCGAACCTCGCCGATCCGCCGCAGCAAATCGTCATCGTCGATCGGGCCGGGCGCCGACCGCCGCACCCGGTCCGCAAACTCACGCAGTCGCCGCACCTGCTCGGACGCCGCGTGAAGCGCCTCTGTGCTCAAGCGCAAGCGCGTCCGGTAATGGGCGCTGGCCAGCAGGAAGAAGCGGACGGCGACCGGGTCGTGGCCCGCATCGCTGAGGTCTCTCAGCGTCGTGAACCCGCCCGCACTCTTCGACATCTTCTCGCCGGTTGCGTCTGCCAGGTGCTCGGAGTGCAGCCAGAAGCGGGCGAACTGCTTGTGGTTCGCGGCCTCCGATTGCGCGATCTCGTTCTCGTGGTGCGGGAACATCAGGTCGACGCCGCCGGCATGGATGTCGAGCGTCTCGCCCAGGTAGCGCTTGCTCATCGCCGAGCACTCGATGTGCCAGCCGGGCCGGCCGCGGCCGAACGGCGCGTCCCACGCCGCCCCCAGCTTGTCGTCCATCGGCTGCGCCTTCTTCCAGAGTGCGAAGTCGCTGACCGACTCCTTGTCATATTTGTCTGCTGCTATTCGGGCACCGGCGCGCAGACCGCCGCGGTCGAGGTGCGAGAGAGCTCCGTAGGTGGGAAAGCTCGCGATCCGGAAGTAGACATCGCCGTCGGCGACGTACGCGTGCTGATTCTCGATGAGCTCGGTGATCATCTCGACCATCTCGGGAATGTGCTCGGTCGCGCGCGGGTAGTGCGTGGCCGGCTGCGCCCGGAGGGCACCCATGTCCTCGAAGAATGCGGCGACGTAAGGCTTCACGTACTCGCCGATCGTGACCCCGGCGTGCATCGCCTGGTCGAGGATGCGATCGTCGATGTCGGTCAGGTTCATCACATGCGTCACGTCATAGCCGCTGACCTGCAGATGGCGCCGCACCAGGTCGTAGACGAGAAAGGCGCGCAGGTTGCCGGCGTGGGCGTAGTTCCACACCGTCGGCCCGCAGGTGTACATGCCGGCGCGACCTGCCTCGATCGGCTCGAAGACATCCTTGGCGGCGGTCAGCGTGTTGTGAAGCCTGAGCGTCACGTTTCTTCCGTTTGATCGTCGAGGCGGTGAACCGCCTCGATGAGCGCGACGGCCTGCGCGGCGATGCCGTCCTTGCGGCCCAGCGCGCCGAGCCCTTCGGGTGAGGTGGCCTTGACGCTGACGCGGTCGATCCCGAGCTTCAATGAGTTCGCGATGTTATCCCGCATCTGATGCAGGTGCGGGTGCAGCCGTGGTTCCTCGGCAATTACCGTGGCGTCGACGTTCCCGATTCGATAACCCGCCGAGCGCACCGCCTCAGCCGTCGTCGACAGCAGGCCAAGGCTCGAAGTGCCTTTGTATTTCGGGTCGGTGGACGGAAACAGCTTGCCTATGTCCCCAAGACCCGCGGCGCCGAGCAGGGCGTCGATCACCGCGTGCGTGAGCACGTCCGCATCCGAATGACCCTCCAGTCCCACGGGGTGACCGATCGGCACTCCGCCGAGGACGAGATCGCGGCCGGCTTTCAGCCGGTGAATGTCATAGCCGATGCCGACCTTCAATTGGCGGCGGCATTGGCAGCGGTATTGGCGGCGGCATTGGCGGCGGCTTCCTGCTCTTTGATCAGAGCCTCCACGACGCCAAGGTCCTCCCGGGTGGTGAGCTTGATGTTGGCCTGCTCGCCTTCGACGACCGTGACCGCATGACCGGTGGCGGCCACCAGCTGGGCGTCGTCGTCGCCGACCAGCCCCGCGTCGGCGGCCTCGCGATGGGCGCGGGCGAGGAGCTCGTAAGCAAACGCCTGGGGCGTCTGCGCGAGGACGATGCGCGAGCGGTCGAGGCTCTCGACCAGGCGGTTGCCCTCGACACGCTTCACCGCGTCGCGAGGTGAGATCGCGGGAAACGCCGCCCCCGATTCCATCGCGGCGGCGAGCACCCTGCGGACGAGCGTCGCGGTGGCCAGCGGCCGCGCCGCATCGTGCACGAGCACGAAGTCGCACTCACCGAGCGCGGCGAGGCCCGCGCGGACAGACTCCTGGCGGCTCTCGCCGCCGGCCTTGACGATCACCGGCTTGCGCGGATGAAGCGATTGCACCTCGCGCTCGGCGTTCTCGAGGCGGCTCGGCGGACCCACGACAACGATCCGATCCACCTCGTCCAGGGCAAGGAACAGCTCGAGCACGCGGGCGAGCGTGGTGCGGCCGTTCAGCTGGACCAGCGCCTTGCTGCCGCGTCCGAGCCGCGAGCCTGAGCCTGCGGCCGCGACGATGGCTCCCACGATCAAGCCGGGTCCTCGCGTTTGGGGCGACCGTTTGAGCGGCGGCCTTCCATTCCGGCCGGCTCGGCGAAGATCATCCGGCCGGCCGAAGTCTGGATCACGGACGTGACGACGGCGGTGATGGTCTGGTTGAGGAGGCGGCGGCCGTTCTGGATCACGACCATCGTGCCGTCGTCGAGGCTCCCGACGCCCTGGCCCTGCTCCTTGCCCTCACGCGCGACCGTCACGACGATCTCCTCTCCGGGGATCGCGACCGGCCGCATCGCCTGCGCGAGCTCGTTGAGGTTCAGCACGGCGACACCTTCCAGGCGCGCGATGCGGTTGAGGTTGAAGTCGTTGGTCATGATCGCCCAGCCCTTTTGCTTCGCCGTGCGCACGAGGTGCGCATCGATCTCCGTGCCCGGCGCCGTTTCGTCTTCCGTCACCTGCAGGTTGACCGAGGTGTCCTTCTGCATCTCGGTCAGCACGTCCAATCCGCGGCGTCCACGACGGCGGCGCGTTGCGTCCGCCGAATCCGCGACCATCTGGAGCTCGCGCAGCACCGAGCTGAGGATCACCAGCGGCATATCGATGAAACCGGTCTTGGCGATGTCCTGGATGCGTCCGTCGATGATCACTGACGTGTCGAGCAGCACTGCGCTGAGGCGATGCTCGTCCGATGCGCGCGAGGCGCCGAAGAACAGAGACGCCAGCTCCGCGCGGCGCGTGAGCCCAATCGACGCGCCCTGTGCCGCGAGCAGGAGGGCGAGCACGAACGAAAGCGCGATCCCATAGGGGGCGACAAGGTCGCGAATGAACACGCCGATGAGAACGGCGATGATGAGGCCGACGACCATGCCGAGAAGGCCGCTCAACAGGTCGGGCAGCGGAGTGCTCGTCAGCCGGAAGTTGAACGTTCGCCATCCGCCGAGCAGGTAAGGCGTGCCCAGGTAGGCGAAGATCAATCCTTCCAGCGTGGTCAGCCCGATGATGATGTATCCGGGGTGCGGGCTACCCACACTGCGGACCATGAAATAACCGAGCGCAAAACCACCGACCACTCCGAGCCCCGCCCCTAACCACCGGGCGAGATACTCGGAACGCTTCACGGGTTACCTCCTCAAGAGACCGATACCTCGGTTCCTGCGATGAATGCGCCAGACCTCATGGGTGTAGAAAACGCGGCGGAGACGGCCTCCGCCAGAGTCCCGACCTCGATGACCTCGAGGCCGGAATGACGGCCGGCTTTGGCGCCGGCCGGAATCAAAGCGCGAGTGAGTCCATGCCGAGCCGCCTCCTGGAGGCGGCGCTCGAGCTGGCCCACGCGGCGCACCTCACCCGTCAACCCCAGCTCACCTATGACAACCAGGCCGTCTGGCAATGGCCTGTTGTTCTGGTTGCTGACGATCGACAGGGCGAGACCGAGATCTGCGGCCGGCTCCGTGACCCGGATGCCGCCCGCGACGCTGACGAAGATGTCCGACTTCCCGAATTTGTAGGTGAGGCGCTTTTCCAGAACCGCGAGGATCATGTGGAGGCGGTTGACGTCGATTCCGTTCGCGATCCTCCTCACCATGCTGTTCTCTGTGCTGTTCACGAGGCTCTGGATCTCGACCAGCAGGGGCCTCGTGCCCTCGAGCGCGGCCACGATGGCGGTGCCCGGCGACGAGGTGGCGGCCGAACCGAGCAGCGCGGCCGACGGGTCTGGCACCTCCTCCAGACCGGCCTCGCCCATCGCGAAGACACCGATCTCCTCGGCCGAGCCGAAACGGTTTTTCATCGCGCGCAGGATGCGAAGCTCCTGCCTCCGGTCGCCTTCCAGGTACAGCACGGTGTCAACGATATGCTCCAGGACCCTGGGTCCGGCGATTGAGCCGTCTTTGGTCACGTGTCCCACCAGGAAAATCGGGACTCCGATCTCCTTGGCCAGGCGCATCAATCGGGCGGCGGACTCGCGGACCTGGGTCACGCTGCCGGCGCTGCCTTCGAAGCCGGCGTCGGTCACGGTCTGGATCGAGTCGATGATCACCAGGGCGGGCGGCTCGGCCGAGATGGCGTCGCAGATCACGTCAAGGTCGTTCTCGGCCAGGAGAAAGATGCCCGCCTCCAGTGCGCCCAGCCGTTGCGCGCGCATGCGGATCTGCTGGGCCGACTCCTCGCCAGAGACGTAGAGCACCGCGTCGCCAAGCTGTGCGACCTGGGCCGCCGCGTGCATCAGCAAGGTCGATTTGCCAACTCCCGGCTCGCCACCCACCAGCACCAGGCTGCCCGGCACGATCCCGCCCCCCAGCACGCGGTTCAGCTCGTCCCACGCCAGCGTCCGGCGCGGGGCCGCCTCGCTTGCGATCTCGCTCAGGGCGACCGGTTTCGAGGGCCCCGCTCGCTTGGCCTGCGACGCCGACTTACCCGCGGCCGCCTTGCGGACCTGGAACTCCTGAAGGGTGTTCCAGGCCTGGCAGTGCGGGCACTGCCCGGACCAGCGAAGGTTTTCGCCACCGCATTCCGTGCACACAAACGTGATCGTGGATTTGACCATGGGAAGGGCTTACTCTCCCACCCACGGTAGGGATTTACAAGTGCGCGCGTAGCCTTTTACAGGCTCAGACGTTTTATCTGTTGAGAGGAACGGAACCAGACCCCCCGGCTCCTTGAAGCGTGAAGGCGCCGCCCCGACTACCCCCGGGGCGACGTCTCGTTTTCTTCCCTCTCCCGCTCGGGGAGCAGTCAGTAAGTCCCATCCTCATCGCCGCTTGCGCGCAGGAGCTTAAGCCCGCATCACCGGCTACCCCCGCTCGAGATCGGCCAGGCGATCGAGGGCGGCAAGGGGCCCGCTCTCCGCGAAGACGTCAGGCAGCGCCGTCCGAAGGCTCGACTGCACCTGGGTCGCAAGCTGGACTCGCACCTGGAGCGAGAGCTCGGGCCGCCGCCTCGCATATGAGGTCACAAAGCGACGCAGCTCGGGGTCGAGGCGGCGCAGCGTGAGCTCTGCGGCCGAGGCCGGGGCGTAGGCGACGGTGGGAGGAGGCGGAAGCCCCACCGGTGAACCCGCAACCGGCGGTGGAGGCGGGACCCTTGCCCCCGGGAGCTGCCAGAGCCACACATGGTCTGAGTCCTTGACCACGATGGTCCCCGCCGCAAGGTCGCCCAGCCGTTTGCCCTTGCCGTTCGCGAACAGGACGATCAGCCCGACGCCATACGCATAAGGAAGAAAGTCGGCGATCCGAACGATGTTGCGGATCCCGGCCTGTGCGAAGGTGAGCGGCTCGCCTCGATCGCCCACGGCCCGCAGCCGGAACGCCTTCTTGCCGACGGTTTGCCCGGACCAGAGCGATTCGCTCAGCCAGAAGTAGCCGAAGATGACGACGAATCCGCCGATCGCAAGGACCAGCGGGGCGATGCTTGAGCCGACGACCAGCAGTGCGCTGGCGACGATGTAGACGGCCGTCAGGATGGAGCCGACGATGAGGAAGTCCAGGAGCTGCGCGATGGCTCGAGTCCCCAGACCGGCGATCTGGTAATCGAAAGAGACGCGCTCAGGCGTCGCGACGACGAGATCGGTGTCCGGCAACGGCAGCATGTCAGGTAATTTTGGGCATGAAATGCGGCCACTGCTTTGAGGGAAGATTTCGTGGCCCTGCGGCGCGACGACTGGAACCGCCTCGAGGACCTGCTCGCAGCAGCAGCCGGCGGCCGCCTCAACAGTCTTGCGCCGGCGCAGGTGCTGACACTGGCCGCCCTCTACCGGCGCGCCACAGCGGACCTGGCGCGTGCTCAGCGCGACTGGCCGGGTGAGCCCGTCCACCGCTACCTGAACGGCCTGGTCGCCCGCGGTCACGGAACCGTTTACCGGCGCGGCGGCGAGGTCTGGAAGCGGATTCGCGCCTTCTACACTGAAACCCTTCCGCGCACGTATCGAGATTCGGCGCCGTACCTACTTGCGGCTGGGGCGCTTTTGTTCGTGCCCGCGATCGTCAGCTATTTCGTCGTCCTGGCCAACCCGGACGCGGCTAATGCAATCGCGTCTCCGCAGCTGATCGATTCGGTGCATCACCACCAGCTGTGGACTCACATCCCGGCCGGAACCCGAGTCGAGGCGGGCGGCCTGATCACGATCAACAACATCTGGGTCTCGATGGTTGCGTTCGCGCTCGGCATTTTCTTCGGCCTGCCGGTGATGTGGGTGATGATCTCGAACGGGATCAGTCTCGGCGGATTGTTCGGGTTGACCCAGGCTTATGGATTGAGCGGCGGCCTGTTCGATTTCGTGATCGGCCATGGCGTGCTCGAGCTCTCGATCGTCATCGCGCAGGGCGCGGGCGGCCTGATGCTGGGCTGGGCGCTCATCTCTCCTGGCAATCGCAGACGGTCCGACGCGCTCGCCATGGCGGCCACGCGGGCCTTCACGCTGCTGCTCGGCCTCGCGCCGCTGCTGGTGATCGCGGGCACGATCGAGGGCAACATCTCACCGTCGAGTGCCCCGTTCCTCGTCAAGCTGACGATCGGTCTGACGACAGGATTGCTCTTCTATTCATATCTCCTGCTCGCCGGGCGCGCGCAGGGCGGATATTCAATTAGAGAAGGGCTCGTTCCTTCAGCTCCAGGTAGCGCTCGACCAAAGCGGGGCTGAGGTTCCCCGCGACGACGTCGAGGCCGAGCACGCCCCCGCGCCGGAGCAGCTCGAAGCTCTCGCGCCGGCTGGCCACGAACTGCTCCGCGGCGGCCCATTCGTAAGCCCGGGCCGACGTGTCGATTGGAGAGTCGCGGGCGCTCAGGACGGACGGGTCGGACATCGCCACCACCAGCACGAGGTGCTTGGCTGCGAGTCGAAGGCAGTGCGCAACCAGCTCCTTCGAAGCCACTGGGTCCTGGACGTCCGTCAAGACCACGACCATCGAGCGCCGGCCGAGCCGCAGCGCCAGGTGGGTCATCGCGTGGCCGAAGTCCGGCTCGATCGACTGTGACTTGACCGCGTAGAGGGCCTGAGTCAGCCTGCGAATCTGGGTGCTTCCGCGCTCCGGCTTGATGAAGCCTGTGACGTGGTCATCGAATGTCATGAGGCCAACCCGATCTCCGTAGGCGTGGGCGACCCAGGCGAGCATCAGCGCGGCGTTGACCGCGTGGTCGAGCTTGTCGAGCTCCCCCGCCGGGGCCGTCATGAGACGTCCGCAGTCGACCGCGATCATGACGTTCTGGCCGCGCTCGGCCTCCACCTCCACGACCACGGGATGGTCGCGCCGGGCGGTGGCGGTCCAGCTCACCCGGCGGATGTCATCTCCGCGGACGTACTCGCGCAGCCCCGCAAATGCCGTGGACGCGCCGGGCGGTCGCGCGCGACGCATGCCGGCCATGGCGCGCAGGCCACGCCGAAGCGTCAGCTGGATGCGCTTGATCGCGACCACGTTGGGAAAGACGGCCACCTCGTCGGGTTGCTGCAAGCGAACCTGCCTCCGCCACCAGCCATCGTCTCGCCAGACCTGTACATCGACGGGGCCGAAGGGATAGGCGCCGCGCTTCGGCGAAGACGTCTGGTAAGCGACCTGCAGCCGGCCGCCCGCATCGAAGCGGCCGCCGACCTCGCGAGGCTGCGGCTTCAGGTCGGCGGGAGCGTGGTCCGCGACCACGGCATTGAGTCCCGCAGCGCCCGGGTTTTCGACCACGACTGTGACCTCCTCGCGCTCACCGAGGGAGAAGGGCTCGGGCACCGTCCGGCGCACGCGGTAGCCCGAACGCCCGGGCAGAAGCGCCAGGTCTCGCGTGGCGATGATGACCAGGCCGGCGTTATAGACCACGGCGACAAAACCCAGGAGCGGCGAGACAATGGCGAGCGCGATCAGTGCGGCGCCGATGGCGACCGCCCAGAGCAGCCTGGGCTGCGGGGCAAGCCCTCTCGTCATTGTGAATCGGCCGGCAGCGTTAACGCGGAGGGACGACCCGGCCGGCCACGGCTTCCAGGACGCTGTCCGGGGTCTGGCCGCCGACCTCCGCTTCGGGCCGGAGGATCAGACGGTGGCGGAACGCCGGAGCGAGCAGCCCCTTCACGTGGTCGGGCGTCACGAACTGCTGTCCCTCGAACGCTGCATAGGCGCGCGCGGCCAGCATCAGCAGGACTTCGGCGCGAGTGCTGGCGCCCAGGGCGATCTCGGGCGCCGTGCGGGTGGCCGACGCCAGGTCGACGACGTAGGAGCGGATCTTCTCGTCGACAACGACCTTCGCAACCTCAGCCCGGCAAGCTTCTATGTCTTCCGCTCCCAGCACCGGCTCGACGCCGGCCTTCACGGGATCGCGCAGCTCGATCCCCGACTCCCAGCGACGCAGCACCTCCATCTCGTCCGCGGGCGATGGATAGTCCAGCCGCACCTTGAAAAGGAAACGATCCTGTTGGGCTTCCGGAAGCGGATAGGTGCCCTCGTATTCGACCGGGTTCTGGGTCGCGAGGACGAAAAATGGCGCCGGCAACGGCAGCTGCTTGCCCTCGAGCGTAACGCCGCGCTCCTCCATCGCTTCCAGCAGCGCCGACTGCACCTTGGCGGGAGCGCGATTGATCTCGTCCGCCAGCAGCACGTTGGTGAAGATCGGCCCGCGGCGCAGCGCAAAGGTCCGGGTGGTGAGGTCGTAAACCGAGGTGCCGACGATGTCCGCCGGCATGAGATCCGGGGTGAACTGGACGCGCCCGTATTCGAGCGCCAGCGCACGGGCGATCGACTTCGCGAGCAGCGTCTTGCCGGTGCCTGGGACGCCCTCCAGCAGGACATGGCCTTGAGCCACGAGCGCGATCGCACATAGGCGGATGGCCTCCTCCTGGCCGACCACAGCCTTGATGAGCTGCTCGCGCAAGCGCGCGTAGAACTCGGGTGCCGCCACCGATGCGGTACGGGCCATCAGTCCACCCTATCCGAGCCGGGTAGGTGGCCGCGCCGTCCCGCTGCTTCGATTGGGTGGGCGATTCGATGCAGCCGCTTGGCCGCCTTCATGAGGTCGGCCTCGCTTGCCGCGGATGCATGCAGCGCGTTTTCCGCCTCTGCGAGGTCTGCGGCCAGGGCGGGCACGCGCACCCACAGAGCATTCCAGAAGCGCTCACGCGGCTGCAGCGGAATGCCCGTCCTGGCTGCGACCGTGCGCTCCGTGGCCGTGGCGAGCAGGCCGAGCGTGACGGCGCGGGCACTCGAGCGGCGAAGGAGCTGGCCGACCGCCACCGCCCACTCCACGTCGGCGCGCGCGAGCTCGCGAGGCCGCATGATGATCGGGCCGAACCGGCGCCCGCGCAGCACGAGGCCCGCAAAAACCGCAACCAGCAGCCACAGCAAGGCCGCACCCCAAGGGGTGGTGACCCAGGCCTGCGGCGTGAAGTCGCTGAGGATGATCCCGTGGTGATACTCGTCGAAAACTACCGCCGCGGTCGGACTCGCGAGGCCCAGGAGGTCGGCCAGCAGCCGGCCGTTGTCCTGCTTGTCGAGGTAGCCGTTGCACAGCACGAGAGGGTCGGCCAGGACCACGACGGCGCCTGACGAGATTCGCTGCACGTATCCGGTAACAAGACCATCGGAATTGCGCAGAAACGGAACCTGGTCGGCTGCGGGATCCAGCGGAATGACCGACGATCCGCCCGTGACCCTGGTGACTCCTGACACGGCCGGATTGCCGAGCTGAAGGGTTCCGCCCGTATAGCTGCCGAGCCGCGTCACGCCAAACGCGCGGTCCAGCTCAGGGTCTCCTTGCTCCGAGGCATAGATCAGCAAGCCGCCTGAGCGGACCCACAGGCGAGTCCGCTCCGCTTCGTCGGACGTGTAAGGGCTGGTTGGCGTGAATACGAACATGACGCCGAAGGATTCGGGGGGTGCGAACGCACCGCTGACCTCGTCTGTCGGGTGACCCATGGCCTGGGCGAAAAGTCGCGCCGCTGAGGTGCCGTTGGCCGCGTCGCTGTTCGAGCTGTGCTCGGGTGAGTCCTGTGGGGGCTGCACGAGATAGGCCAGAGCCGCAATGGCGACTGAGATGGCGGCGGCGATCACCCAGCCTCGCGCTCCCCTCATGCGGCCAGCTCCGCGGGCTGACGAAATGGCGCGGCGACCTGGGTTGCGTGCTCGTAGGTCGCTGCGTCGACGTCACGACCGCCATAGACTGCCGCCTCGAACGGCGCGAGGAGAGGACGAAGACCCGCGGGGTCAGGTGCGCGTTGGAAGATCTCGCGCACCGTAAGGGGGCTACCCTCCCACGTACGCTCGCCGGCCAGGGTGGCGGCGACGCCCGCACACAGGTTCCGAATCGCACCGACCCGATCACCCCTTGCGGCGAGACGATCGGCCTCCGCGAAATAGTCGGCCGGCGCCCTGGGACCGCTGGGCTGGTTCGCCATCAAGCCCTCGGTGAACCGCCCGCGGGCGGAGCGAAACAAAATGATGGCGACGGCGCCGAGCCCCACCGCGCTCACCAGTAAAAAGAACCACCCGGGCACCTGCCCTCCGCCGCGGCCGAACAGCAGGTTCAACAGCTGGCCGATCCGATCGCCGATCCACTGCCCTAAACGGTCGAGCCACGAGGGCGGCCTGTGCAGCGCGTCGTAGCGATGCATGGCGAGCACGTCGTGCAGGCGCTGCTGGGCAAGCTGCGGGTCGGAGGTGCTGGCCGGCTGGTCCAGCACGGCCAGGAGCGCAAGCAAGCGGCCCCTGGCGTCTTCGAAATCGGGCGGCTGGCGCTGCAGGTCGGACAGGATCTCGAGCTGAGTCATCCCGGTGCCGGCTTCAAGGGCGCTGGCGGCGTTGCGCGCGCTGGCGGTGTCGTCGGGGGCGGCCGCCTCAACCAGGTTGTAGGCGTCCTCGACGGCCTGTCGGTACGTTGGAGGGGGAGGTGGGTCGGCCGAAGCCGTCAGGGCCGTGAGGGACGCGAACGCCAGGAGCAGCGCGGTCACGGCCAGGAAGCGCATCGGGATGCGGTGCTTCAGTGAATGCTCGCAAGGCCTGGAGCCGGCGGGGGCGGGGGCGGCGGCAGGGCTTGCGCCAGCTGGAAGAGGTCCAGCCCTTCACGCCGCACGCGCAGGTCGAAGTAGATGAGGACGATGGCGATCTGGAGGATCGGGTTGACGAGTGAATCGACGATCACGCTCGTCGCTCCGGAGATCCACAGGACAACGACCGGGGAGATGACGAGCTGGAGCAGCGTTTGAGCCAGCGCGATGAACGCGCCCAGCGCAATGCGCACCGCATAAAAGATGATGGCCAGCAGGAAGACGATCAGGAATGTGCGCCACCAGCGCCCCTGGACAAGACGCCAGCTGCGGCCCATAGCGGCTCCGAGGCCGGCGTTTTCGATGAACATCACGGGCATGACCGCGACCCAGCTGACCAAGATCCAGATCCACAGCGGCAGCAGGCAGAACACCACCAGCATCAGCACGATCAAGAACCAGTAGCCGAACAGAGGAAAGTACCGACGGCCCACCCCGCGGAGCACGCCTGAAACCGTGACCGGACGGCCTAGCGCGGACTCGCAGGCGGCATACGTGATCGCTGCGTAGGAGAACGGGACGAGGGCGAGGTCCAGGACCAGGAAGATGCCGGCTACGACCAGGGTCGATTGGATGCTCCCGAGGTTGGGCGCCTGGGCAAAGGTGGTCTCCTGGGCGAGGCCGGCAAACAGCGCGCTGGCGACGACTCCCGAGAAGGCTGCCGTTGGTATCGAAAGGATCACCGAGAGACCGGCGAACAGGACAAAGTGACGCCGGTACATGCGAAAGGTTTCGTCGAGCAGATCGCCGATCTCGAGGGGGCGCAGCCGAAGCGGGGGTGTGGCGGTCACCTTCGTCAATTGTGGGCCACGACCGGAACGCCGTCGCCACCAAGCCGTTAGGCAAACCCCTGGCGGGCCCTCCCTCTTGTTGGCTCCCCCGCGCAAGTGGCGATGAGGATGGGACTTACTGATTGCCCCAGAGCCGGCAACGCCTATCCGCGAGCGAATCTATCGCAAGCCGTGCGGCGTTGCCAACCCAGGTTGTCAAGACGGCGAGATTCGCGAGCGCCGGAAGCTAGGGTTTGGCCGCCCCTGTGCCCGCGGGTTCCTTGTGCCGATGCTTGACCGGCGTGAACTTGAGGCTGTCCTCGCCATCGACGTCGATCTGCACGGTGTCGCCCCGCGCGATCTTCCCGCGAAGCAGGTGCTCGGATAGCTGGTCTTCGATCCGGTTCGTGATTACCCTCCGCAGCGGGCGGGCACCGTAAACCCGGTCATAGCCTTCCTTGGCGAGCAAGTCCTTCGCCGCGTCTGTGACCTCGATCGTGATCTGCTGCTCGACCAGGTGCTTGCTGAGCTTGTTCAGCTGCAGATCGACGATCTGCCGGATCTGTCCGGTCGTGAGGCTCTTGAACACGACGACCGCGTCCACGCGGTTGAGAAACTCTGGGCGAAACATCCGCTTGAGCTCCTCGTCGATCTTCTCTTTCGTGTTCTTGTGGCGGCGCTCGACCTCCTCCGACTCATCGACGACGGCCGGTTGGAACCCGAGTGAGGTGCCCGCCTGGTTGACGTCTCGAATGCCGAGGTTGGAGGTCATGATGATCACGGTGTTCGCGAAGTTGACCACCTTGCCCTTGGCGTCGCTGAGGCGCCCATCCTCGAGGATCTGCAGCAGCATGTTGAAGACCTCGGGGTGCGCCTTTTCGATCTCGTCGAACAGGATCACCGAGTAGGGCCGGCGGCGGACCGCCTCGGTCAGCTGCCCACCCTCGTCATATCCGACGTAGCCGGGAGGCGAGCCGACCAGTCTCGCGGTCGTGTGCCGCTCCATGAACTCAGACATGTCGAGTTTGATCAGATTGTCTTCTGAGTCGAACAGGTACTCGGCAAGGGCGCGCGCCAGCTCGGTCTTCCCGATTCCGGTGGGCCCGAGGAAGATGAACGAGCCGATGGGCCGGCGCGGGTCTTTCAGGCCGGCGCGCGCGCGGCGCACGGCCTGGGACACAATCTTGATGGCTTCGTCCTGGCCGACCATCCGGTTGTGGAGCTCGTCCTCCATGCGCAGGAGCCGCGAGGTCTCCTCTTCGACCAGGCGCGAAACAGGCACGCCCGTCCAGGCCGCCACGATTTGCGCGATGTCCTCCTCCCCGACTTCCGGGACGGTCTCACCGAGCTTGTCGCGCCATGCCGCTTCCTTCAGCGCCAGCTTGTCCTGCAGCTTCTTGACCTTGTCGCGAACGCCCGCGGCCGCCTCGAAATCCTGCTTGTTGACGGAATCGTCCTGGTCGGTCTTCTGCTTTTTGATCTCCTTCTGCAGCTCTTTGAGCTCGTCCGGAATGGTGGTCAGCTTCATGCGGACACGGGCTGATGCTTCATCGATCAAGTCGATCGCCTTGTCCGGCAGCGCGCGGTCGCTAACATACCGGTCGCTCAGCACCGCAGCTGCGTGCACGGCAGAGTCGGTGATCGTCACCCGGTGGTGCTTCTCGTACAGCGACTTCACACCGTTGAGGATGTCGATCGTTTCGGCAAGCGTCGGCTGGTCGACGAAAACCGGCTGGAACCTGCGCTCCAGCGCCGCGTCCTTCTCAATGTACTTGCGGTACTCGTTGAGCGTGGTGGCACCAATGCACTGGATCTCGCCGCGAGCCAGGGCGGGCTTGAGGATGTTGGCCGCGTCGATGGCCCCTTCAGCCGCGCCGGCACCCACAAGCGTATGAAGCTCGTCGATGAAGAGCACCACCTCGCGACTCGACCGAATTTCGTCGAGGATCTTCTTGAGCCGCTCTTCGAACTCTCCGCGGTACTTGGTGCCCGCCACGAGGGCGCCCATGTCGAGCGTCAGCACGCGCTTGTGCTGCAGCGACTCGGGGACGTTGCCCAGGTTGATCTGCTGAGCCAAGCCTTCGGCGATCGCGGTCTTGCCCACACCGGGCTCTCCGATCAGCGCCGGGTTGTTCTTGGTCCGGCGGCTCAGGATCTGAATCACGCGTTCGATCTCCAACTCGCGCCCGATCACGGGGTCGAGCTGGTTCCGGCGCGCGAGCTCAGTCAGGTCGCGGCCGAACTGGTCGAGCAGCGGTGTCTTCGATGGTTTCTTGGGGGCCGGCTCGGCCTCTGTCTCCGCGCTCGAGTCGTGGAGCAGGCGCTCGATTTCAGACCTCACCTTCTCGAGGGTTGCTCCCAGATCCTCGAGGACGTGGGCGGCGATGCCCTCGCCTTCGATGAGCAGCCCAAGCAGCAGGTGCTCGGTGCCGACGTAGTTGTGGCCCATCCGTCGCGCCTCTTCGAAGGAGATCTCGATCACCTTCTTCACCCGCGACGTCGGGATGATCTGCTGGATGATGATGCGCTCGTTCCGCCCGAGGACCGACTCGATGGTCTGGCGGACCTTGCCGATTTCCACGCCAAGGTTGTTGAGAACCTTGGCGGCCAGGCCTTCGCCCTCGCGGAGCAAGCCCAGGAGCAGGTGCTCTGTTCCGATATAGCTGTGGTGCGATCGTTCTGCTTCTTCTTGAGCGAGCGTCAGAACTTTCTTGGCGCGCTCAGTAAATCTCTCAAACGGATACAAGGTCCTTATTCCTCCTGGATTCCTACGCCTTGGGTGGGGCCAGCACCTCCTCGAACGTTTCCTCTGGTACCCCGCGGTACCTCCGCACCTAATATAACGTCCAAGTCAACCGGTAGCTTTCATTAGGTTGGAGGCGCGATGAGACCGCTTCTCGGGCGCCTCGGCGGGTACCTCCCCGCCACCGTCGCCCTGGCCCTGCCGATCGTCTTTATACCCACGATTGAGGATTCATTCATCCTCCCGCGTGCTTCGATCGTCATCGTAGCTGCATGCGTCGGCGCTGGGCTGGCCCTTTTGGTGCCTGGAGGGCCAGGATTGGGGAGGCTGCGCTGGCCGCTGATCGCCGCCTCGATGGCCACGATCCTCGCCTTCGCTTTCTCGATTTCGTGGCCCCTCAGCCTGGCCGGCTCGTATACGCGGTACGAGTCGCTGCCGATCCGGCTCGCCTACCTCGGCCTGTTCGCAATCGCCGTCTGGCTCCTGCGGCGCCGGCGCCCCCGTGACTGGGTCCTGACGGCACTGGTCTTCGGCACCGCCATTGCGAGTCTCGAGGCGCTGCTGCAATGGTCCCAGCACGTCGCGTACCGGCCGGACGGGAACCTGGGTAATGCCAACCTGCTGGGCGCCTTGATCGCCATGGCCTTTCCGCTTGCGATCGCCCGCGGGCTGCGGGGCGATCGTTTCACGGTCGCCTGGTGGCTCGGCGCTGCGGTCCTGGCAGGAGGACTGGCCGCGACCACCTCGCGGAGCGGTGCCCTGGGAGCTCTGGCGGGTTGTCTCGCGCTGATCGTCTTCTCAGTCAGAGCAAGGGCTGCCGCCATCGCGGCGATCGCCTCGACCGTGGTCATCGGCGGAGCGCTTTTCGTGATTGTGCTGTCGCCTTTGCGACTGCTGAACGACGACCCTGCCCGGCTCAGGATTCATCTCTGGCAGGACGGCCTGCACCTGATCGCGGCCCGGCCGCTCACAGGTTGGGGCCAGGACGCGACGGGTCTCGCCTTGGGGCGATTCCTGAGCGGCGATTGGTCGCCCGGCGTCACGTTCGATCGCATTCATTCAGGTCCCCTCGACATCGCCGCCACGCAGGGATTGATCGGCCTGGCGGCGGCGGGCTGGATCCTCGTGGTCCTGTTCCGCGGAGCGTGGCGAACGCGATTCGCCAGCGGCGCAGGACCTCTGGCAGCGGCCTGCGTTGGATACACGGTCTGGGTCCTTTTCAACTTCGACTGGGCGCCGGCGACGGGGGCCTTCTGGCTCCTCGCCGGGACCGCATGGTCAGCGGTCCGAGCCGTCGAGGTCGAACCCGTCGGCGGGGCCGCTGCAGCAGCTCAGCCAACGGGTGGCCCGGCCATCTGGCGGTCAGCTGCGGCCGTTGCGATGGCCCTATTTGCCGTCGCATTCGGAGTGTTACCGGTCCTGGCCGACACCTGGTATTTGCAGGGAAAGTCCGAGCTTTCGGTGCTGGTAGATCCGTTTCAGGCCCGCTATCACTGGGGGCTCGGGCAGGGCCTGGTCGCCCAGGGTTCGCTGTCGCGAGGCGTGGAAGAGCTGCGGCGCGCCGCGGACCTCGGTGAGAGCGAGCCCGGCCTCTACGTCGAGCTCGGTGACGCCGAGGCTCAGCTCGGCCGGCTGGCCGATGCGCGAAGCGATTACAGGCGAGCCCTTCAGATCGACCCTTACTACGGGCCGGCGAGCCAGCGCCTGGCCGCCATGGGGAGCTGAACCAGCCGGCCGGGCGCTCCTCGGGTGGGCCCTCCCTGTGCGCAAGCGGCGATATGGATGGGACTAACTGATTGCTCCCGCTGGCTCCCTGCGCGGCAAGCGGCGATGAGGTTGGGACTTACTGATTGCCCCCGAGCCGAACTACGCCTGCCGCAGTCAACTCAAAACAGACAAGCCCAAGAGGTCAATCCAGCCTGTTAAGAACCGACGCCGTGGGAGCTAGGACTCGTCCTCGACGTCGTCGTACTCGGCCGGCCGCTGCTCGGGACGCCCGTTGGCCAGGGTGGCGGGCGGCGCCGACAGCTGCTTCAGGCTGAGCGAGATGCGCCGGCGGGCGGTGTCGATACCGATCACCTTCACCTGCAGCGTCTCCCCCACCTTCAGCACGTCCTCCGTCCGCTCGACGTGTTCCCACGACAACTCTGAGATGTGGAGCAGCCCTTCGATCCCCTGCATGATCTGGAGGAAGGCCCCGTACTTCTTGGTTTTTGTGACCTGGCCTTCGACGATCGAGCCGATGGGCATCGATTGGACGAGCCTTTCCCAGGGATCCTGCTGCAGCTGCCGTAGTGATAGTGAGATTCGCGTTTGCTCGGGATCGAGCTTGATCACCTTCACGGTGACCTCTTCGGCGAGCTGCAGAACATCGGTCACCTTGGAGACCCGGTCCCATGACAGCTCGGAGATGTGGATCAGTCCATCGGCGCCGCCGATGTCGACGAACGCCCCGTAGCTGGTGATCCCGGAGACCGTCCCCTTGACGGTGGCCCCGGTCTGAAGCCGGCTGAAGAGCTCTTCCCGCTTGCGGGCGCGATCCTCGTCCTCGGCAGCCTTCTGGCTGACGATCAGGCGGTTGCGCTTCCGGTTGACTTCGAGAATCTTCACGGGGATCCGCTGGCCGACCAGCGACTCCAGGCTGCCGGCGTAAGCGCGCGCGACCTGGCTCGAGGGCAAGAAGCCTCGCAGGCCGAGGATGTTGACGATCAGGCCGCCCTTGTTCTGCTCGCGTACGTCGGCTTCGATGACAGAACCGTCGGCCTGCTTCTCGGCGGCGACGATCCACGTCGTCTCCGCCCGCGCGCGGCGCAGGCTGAGAACCACGTTGCCTTCTTCGTTCTCCGGCTGTAGGACGTAGACCTTGATCTGGTCGCCCGGCTCGAGCCCGACCGAGTCCGCGTCACCCCGGTTGCCGAGCTCCTTGCTCGAGATGACACCTTCGGCCTTGGCCCCGATGTCGACCAGCACCTCATCCGCGTCGACCCGCACCACGATTCCGTCAACGATGTCCCCATGGTTCGGGGTCTTGAAGGCTTCCTGGTCGTAATGAAGGTAGTCCTCCATCGTCATCGCGTAGGCTGCGTCTTCCTGGTCGGGCGCCTCCTTCTGTTCTGTCAGGACAGCACCGGACTCATTGGACAACGGACGTACCCCCTAAGGTTTATTGGTGTGGTGTTGGTCGTCATAACGGCCTCCGCCAATACGAACCGCCATTGTAACTCAGAACCGGCGTTATCCCGGGAACTCCTTTGAGAGATCGTGATTGTCGATCAGTCGCGTGGCGCCGATCCGGACGGCAAGCACGGCCAACGACCCAGGAGGCGTGAACGTCTCCGGATCCACGATCTCGGCATACTCGACCCGCGCCAGCGGCTCCGCATCGAGCAGTCCGCAGAGCATCTCCCGAAGCTTTTCTGGCCTTCGCTCTCCTCTGGCGTAGGCCGCCGCGGCAAGCCGTAAAGCCGAGCTGAGGCAGACTGCCGCCGCCCGTTCCACGGTGCTGAGATAGGCGTTGCGCGAGCTCAGGGCCAGGCCGTCCGGCTCCCGGACCGTCGGGCAAACGCGGATCTCGACCGGATAATCCAGGTCGCGCGCAAGCCGTTTCACAACCGCCACCTGCTGCGCGTCCTTCTGTCCGAAGTACGCCCGATCGGGCTCGACCGCGGCGAACAGCTTGCTTACGACCGTCGCGACGCCCTCGAAGTGCCCGGGACGGGCGGCCCCTTCGAGCGGGTCCCCCACGCCGCCGACGTGCACTCGCGTGCTCGACCCCGGTGGGTACATGACGTCCACGGTCGGCCGGTAGATGGCGTCCACGCCGGCCCGCCTCAGCACGTCCGCATCGCGGGCTGGGTCACGCGGGTAGCGTTCGAAATCCTCGTCCTGACCGAACTGGATCGGGTTCACGAACACGCTGACGACGAGGATCCCGTTTTCGCGGCGCGCCCTCTCGATCAGGCTGAGGTGGCCGGCATGGAGCGCCCCCATGGTCG
>PLYZ01000030.1 GCA_003151935.1 Candidatus Dormiibacterota bacterium
GGCGGAGCTGGTGCGGCAATCGATGGGCGGGCTGCACATCGATTGCCGCACCAGCTCCGCCCACACCTTGAACTCGGCCACCTGCCCCGCGGCGAGGGTATGGCCGTGGTGCCACCTCACATCCGGTTCCATCACCAAATTCTGACCATGATCATCCGTTGCGGGACCGCACGGCGGTGGTTACACTCACCACGCGACTTAAGGCTGGCGAGTAGGCGCGTATGAAGAACCGGAGGGGGATCGCGAAATGGGTAGGTGGAAGTTCGCTCTTGGCGTCTCGGCTTTGCCCGCGACCGTGCTCGCGCTGGTCCTGGGGCCTGCCGCCCTTACAGCAGGTGCGGTCGGGGGGAGCAGCAACGCTCAATCGCTCTGCATCGCCCATCATCCGCAGGACTTCGTCTGGTACACATCAAGCTGCACCGGCCACGACGAGCCCGAGATCGATCCCCTGTCGAATCATCCCGGGTCGGCGCAAGACATCACGTGGACGATCGTCCTGCCCACGAACGGGGCCGCGCAGGTCGACTCGGTCGGTCCGACCTTCTGGATCGGCGGCACGGTGAGCGATCCCAACAGCCTCTTCGGCGAGGCGTTCCTCGAGCTGCAGTTCTATCCCAACAGCATCACGACCGGCTGCACCGCCGGCGGAGGCTTCAACGTCTCGTACTCGCCCAACACCTACACGGTGTGCTCTCCGGTCTGGGAGGTTTCGAAGCACGGCAACTCGGAATCGGCGGCGTTCAACGCGATGCTCACGGACAGCGCGGCGGGCGGCCCGCTGACCATGCACGCCGGGGACACCATCACCGACCACCAGTACGTCACCACGGCACGAGACGGAATGCACATCACCGTCACCGACCTGACCAACGGCCATTCCGGCACGATCGTCCTCAACAGCAAGGTCGATGGACCGCTCATGCCCGCCTTCGACGTACAGAAGCTCGGCAACGCCCTCAGCTGGGGTCTCGTGAACGACGCGCCCAACTCGCTGGTCTGGGAGATCGGGCACACCGGCAACTACACGACGCCGGCCGGCCAGTTCTGCCTGCCGGGCAGCGCGACCAAGCCGCCCTGCTTCTCTTACGACGTCCCGACCTGGCTCGAGTTCAAGCCGCTGCAGATCAAGGGCGTGACCTTCGGCGACGGCAGCAGCGCGCAGGGCTGGTCCGCCATCAGCGACTTCGGCGGCGCGGCCGAGGTCAACCAGTACTGCGGCGCCGCCAACTACGGCACGCCGTTCTGCACCTATCCCTGGTATGCGTTCAACAGCCGTGACAAGGCCTTCACGTACGGGGGCGACTATCCCGGGACCACGAAAGACTTCGGACAGGCCCAGCAGTTCCAGCAGCAGAAGAGCTGCACGAGCCCGCTGGGTGGGTTTCCGCAGTACTGCTCGACTGTCCTGGTGAGCTGAGCGCAAGCGTCTTAACAGGCGGGGTAGGAAACTACCCCGCCTCCAAACGAGAATCCGGCAGGTCAACCAACTCTCAGGAGGATCTGCCGTGAAGAAACAAACACCGGTCGTCAAACAGCTCTACAGGCTCAACGTCGAGCCGCGGGTCGTGGATCAGCTCACCAGGCTCGCCACGCGCACCGGCGAGGCCAAGAGCCGTCTCGCGACACGCCTGTTCACAGAGGCGGTGATGGGGTTCAAGCCCGCGGCGCGGGCGAAAACCTAATCCGACGCGGCGTGGGCCGCCTCCCGCAGCGGATCCACGGAGTGGCCGCCCGCCGGCTCGCCGTACATCGCGTCGATCTGAGCCAGGTACTTGCTGTTGATCACGCGACGCTTGAGCTTCATGGTCGGGGTCAGCTCCTCCGACTCGGCCGACCACTCGTTCGGGAGGATGGTGAAGCGCTTGAACTGCTCCACCCGCGAGAGGTGGGTGTTGGCGACGGTCAACGCGCGCCGCACCTCGTCCACCAGGGCGGGATGCCCGGCGAGCTCCGTCATGGTCTCGGCGGGGATGCCGCGCGCCTTGGCCCAGGCCGGCGCCACCTGCGGGTCCAGCACCACCAGCACCGAGATGAACCTTCGCCCGTCCCCGATCGCGACCGCCTGCCCGATGATCGGGCTCGNNGAGTTGATGATCAGCTCCTTCTTGCGGTCGATGATCCTGAACTGACCGTTCGACCCGGCCTCGGCGATGTCCCCGCTGTGCACCCACCCATTGGCGTCTACCATCTCGGCCGTCTTCTCGGGCTCGCGATAATAGCCGACCATCACGTTGCCACCCCGCACCAGGAGCTCGCCGTCTTCGCCCAGCCGGATCTCGACGCCGGCGAGCGCCCTCCCGATCGAGGGCGCCTGGTGGTCCTCGTGCGGCACCGCGGTCGCGGGTCCTGTCAGCTCGCTCATGCCCCATACCTCGTACAGCGGCATGCCGATCGCGGCCCAGAATTCGTGCACCTCCGGCCGGCACGGCGCGGTCGACGTGACGGCCAGCGTGCATCGATCGAGGCCGATTTTGGAGCGAAGCATCAGGAACAGGGGCTGGGCTCGCTCGACTCCCGATGCGAGCTCCTCGGGAACGGGTTTGCCGTCCCGCCGGAGCCGGTAGGCCGAGATGGCGGCCGACAGGGCGCCCTGCGCCATCTGGCGCTTCGTCTCGTCGGGCTCGGCGGCGATCCCCGCCTGGAGGCCGGCCATCAACTTCTCCCACACGCGAGGCACGCCGACGAACTCGGTCGGCCGCGCCTCGACGAGGTAGGGCAGAAGCAGGTTGACGTCTGGGCACAGCCAGACGTCGTGCCCGAAGAAGATGCCGCCCCACTGGGAGCTGAACCGTTCCGCAACGTGCGCGAGGGGCAGGTAGCTCACCAGCGTCTGGTCGGCCAGGGCCCAGAAACGTCCGATGGATTCGAGCGTCCACGTGACGTTGTTGTGCGAGTACACGACGCCTTTCGGCGGCCCGGTCGTGCCCGAGGTGTAGATGAACGTGTACGGGTCCTCGGGGCGCACGGCGGCGCGGCGCGCGTCGAGCTCTTGCGATCGATCGAGGCCCGCGCGCGAGCGCCCGCGCTCGCGGACCTCGTCCAAAGAGATCGCCTGCAGCGTTTGGCTGCCGTCCGAGCCGTTGGCCGAGGGCTTCACGGATGAGGACCCGTCCGTCGCGCCCGCCGCGTCGATCGCGATCACGGTGCGCAGGTTCGGTAGCTGCTCGCGGATCGCCGCGACCTTCGCGAGCTGGGCTGAGTCCTCGCAGACGATCGCGCAGGCGTCGGAGTCGGAGATCACCCACAGGCACTCCTCGGGCGAGTTGGTCTGGTAGATCGGCACGACGACCGCGCCCGCCGACGTCAGGGCAAGGTCGGCGTAGGACCACTCGGGACGGGTGTTCGCGAGGATGCAGACGCGCTCGCCCGCTTCGATCCCGAGGTCGATCAGGCCGAGGGCGATCTCCTGCACGGTGGCGGCGAGCTCGGTGTAGCTGACGTCCTGCCAGGCGCCGTCGCGCTTGAAGCGCACGGCGGCGCGATCGCCGTAGCGCGCGCCCGCGCGCGGGAGCAGGTCGGCGATCGTGCTCGATACCGTGGTCGACGACCCTGTCGACGCCGTGGCGGTGTCCTGCATGACGACTCTCCTCCTCGATCGGTCAGGCTGACGTAACGCTTGAATCTTAGTCCTCGCGGCGTGCGGTGTGCCACGAGCGGGCCTCACTCACCCACCCGCGGGCCGCGGGCAGGCGGGACGGCGACGCGGGCGGTGTGGGATACTGGCGAACGCGTCGGGGCGTGGCGCAGCCTGGTAGCGCGCACCGTTCGGGTCGGTGAGGTCCNNTCGGTTCGAATCCGAGCGCCCCGATTAGCTTTTTGTCTGCGGCAGGTATGTGGTTGGCGACAACGTCCTGGATTTGCAGGACTTCCGTTGGCCCGGTCGTGTGTGTTTGTGAACCGGGCGCCTGTCCCCGATTCACGTTCCGCAAAAGTCGTGCTGAGGTCCGCTCGCCGGGGAAGGGTCAACTCCCCTCCTCGGCCGTGAGGGTCGCGCGAGCAAAGTCGTCGGCCACCGCAAAGGGGGCTGGATCGCCATTGGCGGTGGCGGCCAACGCGGCCAGGTCGTCGTAGAAGGAGTCGGGTAGCGCTGTGGAGTTGGGCTTGGCTCCGCCGTCGATGATCACTATGCGTTTATCGTTGCGTTGCCAGAGCAGGTAGAGGCGGTAGAGCGTCTGTCCGTGCTTGTCTCGGGCCTCGTGCAGGTGCTCGCAGGAGCCGCGCATCGAGTCGTGCGAGTTGGTGTCCCGCCATCGATCCGGTCCTGTGGTGCGTACGGCGTCGACGATCCCCAGCAGTTGCATCCGGACAGCCGGTGGTTGGTCGAGCAGAAAGTCGAATGCGGGCACGCTGCGCACGCCGCTGTCCCTCTTGGCGAGCCACTCGACGTTCCAAAGAGCCATGGCCAGGAGACTATTTGTCGGCGGGGCGAGCTCCCCGACCCCGCCCCCGAAGCTGTTGCATATATGCCACAACCATGCTATGCTCGCTCCCATGCCTAAGAACACCGCTCACCAAGCCGCCGTCAACGCGCTGCTGTCTGAGGCCGAGCGCGCCGAGTATGCCCGGCGGGTTCAGGCCCTGCGCTCGCGTAACACGTTGCTGACGATGCTCGAGGCGACGCGGGAGACGCAGGGCATGACCAAGCGCGCTCTGGCCAGCCGCGCTGGCTTGGACGCTTCCAGCGTCAGGCGACTACTTACCTCCACGACCGCCAACCCGACGACCGATAACGCGTTCCGGCTGATGGCCGCGATGGGCATCGCGCTCGAGGCGAAGCTACCGACAGGGGAGCGAGTCCAACTCGTGAGCCCTCGGGCACCAGCTACAGCCGCTGAGTCCGCCGCCGCAGCCTAACCAAGCCTGGGGCCGCTACAGCCACGCGCGGGAGCAGTAGGTCAGCCGACGCGCACGGGCCCTGGAGTGTGGCGGGCGGGCGGCGCCGCTACTACCTTGAACTGGACGCGCTGCACGCGGGATCGTACTTCCGTTTCGGCTCTGCTCAGGCATTGATCGGCACGTGGCCCGGTTGCGCTGCGACACGATCCAGCGACTCGCCGATGGCCGGGTAGCCAGACAGATCGAAGTCGCCGTCGCCGGCTACATGCGTGTAGGCGTATAGCGCGATGTCAGCGACCGTGTAGCGGTCGGCGACGAGGAACTTCGCACCCCCCGCGCGCTTGCAACCCCCAACGCCCTCCGTCGGTCAAGCAGGTGTCAGCGACCTTGCATATATCGCGCGGCTACGTGGTAATACTTCTCGACATGCCCCGCGCGATTTGGACCGGCGCAGTCAGTTTCGGCCTGGTGTCGGTGCCGGTGAAGCTGTACAGCGCGCTGAACCGCAAGGCCGTCCGCTTCCACCAGCTCTCCGGCAAGACCGGCGGTCGTGTGACGCAGAAGCGCGTCGACGCCCACACGGGTGAGGAGGTCGCCTTCCAGGACATCGTCAAGGGTTATGAGATCGCGCCGGACCGCTACGTCGTGATCGAGCCGGGGGAGCTCGACGGGCTGCAGCCGAAGAAGAGCAAAACGATCCAGATCGAGGACTTCGTCGAGCTCGTGCAGATCGACCCGATCTTCTACGAGCATCCCTACTACCTGGGTCCCGCCGCTGGAGGAGCGAAGGCCTACCGGCTGCTGCTGGAGGCGATGGAGGAGACGGGCAAGGTCGCGATCGCGCGGGTCGTGATGCGCTCCAAGGAGCAGCTCGTGGCGATCCGCCCGATGGGCGACGTGCTGGGGATGGCGACGATGATGTTCGCCGACGAAATCGTCGCTCCCGACCAGTTTGACGAGGCGCCCGATCCGTCCGAGGTCGAGACGACCACGCGCGAGCTGGACGTCGCCAAGCAGCTGATCGCGTCGCTTGCCGCGGAGTTCGAGCCGGACAACTACCGCGACACGTATCGCGAGGAGGTGCTCGCGCTGATCGAGCGCAAGGCGCAGGGCGAGCAGATCGCGGTGCAGCCACCGGCGGAGGAACTCAGCGCGCCGGCGCCCGACCTGATGAGTGCGCTGCAGGCGAGTCTGGACGCCGTGCGCGCCCGCGGCGACGTCGCGGGCAACGGCGCGGCGAAGCGGCGCAAGCCCGCCGCCAAGCGGCTTGCCGCCGCGAAACCTTCCGTCAAGAAGCCGGGAACCTCGCGCGCTCCGGCGGAGCCCGCCGCCGGCAAACCCGGCGCCTCGCGAGCCGCGACGAAGCCTGCCGCCAAAAAGCCCGCAGCGTCGTCGCGAGCCCGCTCGAAGCGGTAGTGGCGCCCCGGTCCAAGGCCGGGCAGTCCGGCCGAGGGACTGGATGATCCACCGGATGGACCCGGGTGAGAGCTCGCAGACGCCCGACCGCCTCGTCGGCAACCCGGCCGAGCAGGTCTCGGTGGGGATCGAGGGGCGTGAGCTGCGGCTGTCCAACCTGGCCAAGGTGCTCTACCCGCGGGCGGACTTCACCAAGCGCGACGCGATCGACTACTACGCCTCGATCGCGGCCGTCCTGCTCGCCCATCTCGACGGTCGTCCGCTCACGGTCAAGCGCTGGCCCGATGGGGTCGACGCGCACTCGTTCTTTCAGAAGCAGGCGCCGGCGCACCGGCCCGACTGGGTGCGGACCGTGACCTTGCCCGCCGAGCGCAAGCCGATCGACTATCTGCTCGCCCAGGATCTGCCGACGCTCGTGTGGCTGGCGAACCTCGCCGCGCTGGAACTGCACACGCCGCTCGCGCGCGCCGACGCGATCGAGCGGCCGACGGCGCTCGTGTTCGACCTCGATCCCGGCGATCCCGCGACGGTCGTCGAGTGCTGCCGCGTCGCGCTGCAGCTGCACGGC
>PLYZ01000062.1 GCA_003151935.1 Candidatus Dormiibacterota bacterium
GCCGCGTGCCGGCCACCCAGCGCCTACGCCGGGAGATCATCCGCTACGTCAACCGGTACCGGCCGGAGACGAAGGCAACAAACCTCCTCGTTCAGAGGAACGGGCGGCCGTTGATGGTTCAGACCGCCTGCAACATGCTGCAGCGGATTCGAGCCAAGGTCGGCTTCCCGCTGCACGCCCACCGCTTCCGCCACACCTTCGCCACCGAGTACCTGCGGCGTGGGGGAGAGATGGAGCGCCTACGCCGGATCCTCGGCCACACCACCTACGTGATGGTCATGCGCTACGTCCACCTGGACAAGGGCGACCTGGGCAAGGACTTCGACGAGCGCTCACCCTTCTGAAACGGTGGCACTGCACGCCGTCGGAACGCGGGGGCAATCGACGCACACCGCGCAGCTGTCATTCCAAGAAGCCGTAGCCTTCGCAGTGCAGCCCCGCAAGAAAGACATGAGGCATGTTGGCCTCCTACAGCTTGCCGATGTCGGTAACCTCGGATACGATTTGCCAACGGCAAGGCAGTTCCAACATCGCAGCAGCACGCCGCCGCAAGCGCTCCGCATCCTCGCTCGAGCGCCGATCGCGCTGTGTGTCGGATGTAGGCGGCGTTCCCGGGAATCGATTGGAGGGCACAGACTGGGAGGCTTTCGGTGGCTACGGCTGACCAGCTGAAGGCACTTGTGCGGAGTCACTTAGAGGGGGACGACGAGTCGTTCTACTCAGTGGCTCTCCAGGTCGCTGCCAGTGCCGCACGGAGCGGCAAGTCGAACCTTGCCCAAGAGTTGCGGATTCTGGTGGAGGAACGAGCAACCAGACCGGCCAGTGTCCGAAGACCCATCCCAGTCGCCCAACCCCGCGGTGATCTCGCCGGCCTTCTGGCGGTCTCCTATCCGGATGTGTCTCCCGTGGATCTTGTCCTCGAAGCCTCCCTTCAACATCAGCTTGAGCGGATCCTCTTGGAACAGAGGCAACACGACCAGCTGCGAGAGCACGGCTTCGCGCCTGCCCGTCGCATTCTGTTGCTAGGGCCGCCGGGTACAGGCAAGACGATGTCGGCCCGAATGCTCGCGTCCCAGCTCCGTCTCCCACTGTTCACCATCCGATTGGATGGCTTGATCACAAAGTTCCTTGGCGAGACTGCGGCGAAGCTTCGCCTCATTTTCGAGGCAATGGCTGAATTGCGCGGGGCTTATCTCTTCGATGAGGTGGACGCGTTGGCGGGCGAGCGCGGGCGCGGTAATGACGTAGGTGAGATCCGACGCGTCCTGAATTCGTTCTTGCAGTTCTTGGAGGAGGACGAATCGGAGAGTCTCCTAGTTGCGGCCTCCAATCACCCGGGGCTGTTGGATAGAGCGCTCTTCCGACGGTTCGATGCCGTTCTCAACTATCCGCTGCCTACAGCGACGGTTGTTAAGGCTCTGATCCTCAAGCGTGTTGCCGGTATCCCGACTGGTCGGTTGAAGTGGCAACTGATACAGCGCGCTTCGAAGGGTTTGAGTCATTCAGACATAACTCTTGCTGTAGAGCAAGCTGCCAAAGACTGCATCCTGGGCGGTCGCCTTAATCTCGACACGGAGGATCTGTTATCCGCGCTCCGCAGTCGGAGGACTCACCTGCGGCAAGCATAGTTGGCGCCTAGAGACCGTCCCCATCTCCGGGTTCCCTCCGAGGGAGTACCTGAGCCGTTTACGCCTCCCGGCAAAGCAATTGGTCCAATCCCACTACCCGAACCAGTCGATCGACTCGCACATGTCGCCCGCTTAACCACAGAGTTGACCGCCACGCTACAAGCCGGCGCCGAGCGCCGGGAGGAGGAGCAGGTAGCCGTGCCGGGCGCGCTTCGCGGCACCTACGTTGAGTTCGACAGCATTCCGGGATTGGCTCTCGAACTGGAGCGATTGGATTCGAACCGGCGCGTCGCGCCCAAGCTGGTCTCGGTTCGAACTGACTTTGAGGGCGACGAAGCGATAAACCGCGCCGTCGTTTGGATACCTGATGGGGGACACTCTGCATTCGTCCGGCGGTTCACGCAGTACGCCGAGACAACCACTGCTGACAAGCCTAGGAATCGCGACCTTGTCGAGCGCATTGACGCTATCAGGCTTGCGACCCTTCGATCTCTTTGGACCGATACTGTGACGCAATTCCCTGGCGAGGGCGAGGTGGCGTGGTGGGAGCTCTGGCTTCGGAGACGGGACGACGACGTTTGGGCGCGCCTACAAGCATTCACGGAAGGCGCCAACATCGTTCTATCTACGCGGCGTCTGGCCTTTCAAGATCGACTCGTAACCATGTGTCAAGGAACTTCGCAGCAGCTGGCGCGGGGGCTGGACAGCCTAGATGACCTCGCCGAGCTACGGAAGCCAAGACCTCTATCCCAATGGCTTCCGACTTTGTTCACGCCTGAACAGCTGCAATTGGCAAATGAACTGGCAGGGCGTTCACTGGCGGCATCGCCTGACGCACCGGCGGTAGCTGTGCTCGACACCGGAGTTCATCGTGCCCATCCACTCCTGGCCCCATCCTTGCAGCCGCAAGACGGGCACAGAATAAACACCGCCTGGCGACTCGACGATGAGATCGGCCACGGCACTGAAATGGGCGGTCTCGCGCTTTACGGAGACTTGTCGGCTGCCATCACATCTGGAATCCCAGTCTCACTTACGCACCGGTTGGAGTCGGTTCGGATTCTTCCTCCCGCCCTACTTCAGAATCCTCCCGAGCTCTACGCAGCAATAACCGCGCAGGCCGTAAGCCTTCTTGAGATCGCTGCCCCAAATAGGCCTCGTGTGATTATGTTGGCTGTAACTGCATCAAGTGAAGCCGAGCCAATTGTCCATGCGCGCACCGTCGGACAGCCTACTTCCTGGTCTGCGGCTGTAGACGCGTTAGCAGTCGGTTTGGGCGTGGCCGGGACTGCTGACAACTTGGTCTTTCTACGCGACGATCCGCCCACGTTCCGCTTGTTTGTTATCTCTGCTGGCAATGTGCGCGAGGACCAGTGGTCTACTGACCATCTAACGCGGTCCGACCTCGCTATCGTGGAAGAGCCCGCTCAATCGTGGAACGCTCTGACGGTCGGAGCCTACACGACGCTAACCGCCGTCACCGATCCCACTTACGCTGGTTGGCAGGCGATCGCGCCTGCTGGGGAGCTGTCGCCCCTGAGTCGCACCTCCGTTTCATTCAACCGAGCATGGCCGGTCAAGCCGGACATTGTTCTGGAAGGGGGCAACGTTGCCGCATCACCCGCAGAAACCGATTTCGGCACGCCTCCAGAACTTCGCTTACTCACTACGCACACTCTTGCAGCAGTCAACAGACCTTTCAGTACAGCTAATGCGACCAGCGCGGCGGCTGCACAAGCGGCTTACCTGGCAGCTGATATCCAAGCCAGCGATCCAACGCTTTGGCCGGAAACGGTCCGAGCGCTCGTTGTGCACTCAGCGGAATGGACTGAGCCGATGCGAGCACATTTCGATGCCGCTACGTCGCGCACGGAGGCCAACAGCATGCGTCGCCGCTATGGCATGGGCGTTCCATCGCTGGAACGCGCCCTTCGGAGCGCTACAGACGCGGTCACGCTGATCGTTGAAGACGTGATTCATCCGTTTGAGGGCGGCAACATGCGGGAGATGCGGGTTCATGAGCTCCCGTGGCCGGTTCACGAGCTCGCCGCGCTCGGAGAAACTGCCGTGCGCCTTCGGGTAACGCTGTCCTACTTCATCGAACCGAACCCCGGGCGACGCGGTTGGGTGCAACGTTACGCGTACGCATCACACGGACTTCGCTTCGACTTGCGGCGCGCGACCGAGTCTCTCGAGCAGTTCCGGAAGCGTCTGAACCTCAAGGCGCGTGGAGAGAATATCCCCGGTGCTCCGAAGCCTGCTCGCTCAATGGAGACGGGTAGATGGGTTTTTGGTCCAGATCTCAGAACCGTGGGTTCACTACATACCGACATTTGGTACGGGACAGCCGCAGACCTGGCCGCTCGCGGCGTGCTAGCCGTTTACCCTGTCGCAGGCTGGTGGAAAGAGCGATCGGAGCTAGACAGGAGCGAGGCGGGGGCACGATATTCTCTGGTAGTGTCCATCGAGGCCCCTGAAGTTGAGGTTGACCTATGGACTCCTGTAGCGATAGCGATCGGAATCCCCATCGAGATTGCCACTGAATGATCGCTGAACGCTACGCCGATCGTTCCCGGGTACAGATGATATGAGCGCCGCTGCCGGCCGTTCTTCATGGCCACTGACCTGAACGAACCGGAGCTATTCGAATAGGGTTTGTTCCTCAATCAACTCGTCTTTACGGTCGTCGCAGTAGCTGGCCCAGGTGATCCCGGCGAAGGCGCCTGACATAGCTTAGGGAGGGGTAATCTGACTGGGCGTTAGCCGGACGCAGGGCTATCGACTACCGGCCTCGGTGAGTCACCGTCGCGCGTGAGCGTGAAATGAGGTGGGCGGCCAAGGGATAACTCCCTGCTGAGGGCGACGGCAAGTTTGTCCTTTGTCAGTTGGGTGAGCGCTGCGTGCGCTCCCTCTTCGTTATCTTCGGCGTCGAGCGCGAGAAACCCGGACATGCTGATCTCCTGCCACCACTTCTGGCCGTCGTGCACCCATATTGGCCACAGCGCCTCCCAATCCCTCACGCGGTCGAGCATCCGCTTGCAAAACACGATGTAGGCGTCCTCTTTGGCTGCGTCAAAGGGAAGTCGAATCGTTACCTGCCACTCCACGCGATGTCCTCCAAGCTCGACGCTACCCTGAACGGTGACCATGTATGCGGGACGAGTCGGCCGACGTCGATACAGTCTTCAGTCGGTCCGGTTTGATTCACTGATTCTATGGGCAGCGTGGGCGGCCGACATGACGGTCAACACGTGCACGCGCCGACGGCGTTGCAGTTGGCCTTGACAGCCGTCTGGAACCGTTGGCAACTCGTTCATTGGCCGAACTAGCCAAACTAGCCCTCCATTCGTGGTTCTGCTTAGGCAGCTTGTTTCGTCACGCGGGCCTCTTCCGCACAAGGTGATGTAGTAGTTCGTGTACTCCCACAGGTTCCGGTCGGCCGCCGAAGTTTGCGGCCGGCGGCAACCGGGTAAAACGACGTAGGGTCCGCCAGGCCGTCTTTCGCCGTGTCGTCACCGCACTCGAACTGATATGAGCGGAACCCACTACACACCGCCTCGAGCAAACGCTGCCGCCGCTGCCGGGCTCGGAAACACGTCCCGCCGCGACGAGTCGAGCTCATGAGAGTCAGGGATCTTCCCGCACCGCCAGAGCTGGTCTCAGCGTGGGAGCGAGACATGGATGAACTCACGGCTGTCCAGCAGGCCGCGGTCGAAGCTGGCATCCTCAATGGAACGGGAAACACCCTCGTTGTCGCGCCTCATGAACGTCGTGATCTCTACCGGCGACCGCCTTGAGTACGACGACGATATCCGCCACGGGCACTTCGACCTGGCGGTCCTGACTTACGAGAAGCTTGCCGCCCTCGTTGTCCAAGTCCCAGGGCTGCTGTCAAGGTGCGGGTGCATCGTCATCGACGAAGGCCAGATGATCAGCGACAAGCACCGCGGGACCGGCCTCGAGGTGCTTATCACCCAGATGCTTCTTTCTCCCGCGGCGCCGCGCCTGGTCGTTCTGTCCGCATCTCTCGATGACCTTCATGGGCTCGACCAGTGGCTGCGGGCCAAAGCGGTGATCAATGCCGAGCGCCCGGTTCCGCTCCACGAAGCAGTCTGCTCCGCCCAGTCAGGACGGGCTCTGATGCTTCGGGCAGGCGGCGAGCCGACAGAGGTCGAGATGGTGCAGCCGACGGCGGATCCGGAGGCCTTGGCAGTGAGGCTAGCCGTCAAGCACGCCGATATCGGCCAGCAGGTGATCGTCTTCCGAGCTGCTGTATCGGCAACGCGGAGTCTTGCCCAGACGATCGCCGCTAAGCGTGCCGCAACCGGGATCCCTCAAGACTTGAACGACCGACTTCTAGCGCTCGAGGACCCCGACATCGTCCGGGAACTAGCCGACCTGTTGGCCTGCGGCGTGGCGTTCCACAACGCTGACCTGGCGCACGAGGAGCGACGGTTGATCGAGGACGCCTTCCGCGCAGGTGACATCCGGATTCTGGTCTCGACCACCACGCTGGCGATGGGGGTCAACATGCCAGCCGACGTCGTCATCGTGGTCGACCGAGAGCGATGGCTTCCGGGCCCCGGCGGCACATGGACGACGGAACAGCTATCAGTGGCCGAGTACCGTAACTCGGCCGGACGCGCAGGCCGGCTGAACCTGCGAACTGAGGGCGTTGCCATCCTAATCGCGCCCGACGACGTCCGTCGGCGCCAGATGTTCCAGCACTACGTCTTGGGCGAGGTCGAGCCGGTTGAGAGCCAGATTCCGAAAGCGCCTCTGCACGACGTCGTTTTCCGGCTGCTGGCTGGTCGGGTCGCCAAGACCGCGGACGCTCTCGTGGAGTTCGTCTGCGCTACGTTCGCCTACCGCACGTTCTACTACTCGAACGGTGGACCCGAGGCGGTCCGCAAGGCCATCGTCGAGGCAGTACACGCCGCCGTGCAGACCGGGCTGGTGGTTGATCGTGGCGGGGAGTTGCTGGTCACACCCATAGCCAGAGCCTTAGCTGGCTCCGGTGTTGGTCTCGATAGCGCCATCGAACTGAAGGGCATCGTTAATCGGTTGCTGGAAGGGGAAGTACTCGAGGCCGACATCGTCTACGAGTTGGCGAGACGCCCGGAGAGCGGCGTTCGGCCTTACGCGCCCCGACGTGCCGTGCACACGCGCTGGGATTTCCGCCAAGACCCACATGCCGAGTCCGGAGCCCTCCACGCCGCCATCAGCGCGTTCGTGCTCCATGAAGCCGAGCTGCAGGCGCTGGAACAGACGGCCTGCCTGCTGAAGTGGATGAGTGGAGAACCGGCGCGGGATCTCCATCGTGACTTCAAGATGACGCGAGAGCGGCTGCACACCATGGGCGGTAATGCGGCCTGGCTGCTCCAGACCCTCGTGGCGGCCGCGAAGGCGGCAGGAGTGGAACCGAGCCGCGCCCGGTTTGTGCGAGACCTCGCGCTCAGAGCTCAGCATGGTCTTCCTGCCGAGCTGGCCTCGCTGGCGACCTTGAGACCGATCGGGGTATCGAGAGAAGTGTTAATGGAACTCCGCCAGCATGGGATCGTGGCCCCGGACGATCTCTTGGAGGCGGATCCGGCCTCGCTGCAGCCGGCGCTATCGCCGCGGCTCGCGCAGACCTTCAGGGAGGCGATCCTGCGCGAGACTGCCATGTCGGTGAGGCGAAAGCGGACGGGGCACCTTCGGGCGGCGGGTGAGGTCGGCATTCCACCTGCGCTGGTCGAGATTTTGTACACCGCTACCGGGACCCCGCTCGAGGAGGCGGTCCGAGACGCCTTCCAGACCGCAGGGTTGGCAGCGAAGCGGATCGAAAACCAACCCCATGGCGAGGAAGACATTCAGGTGGCGACGGCGAAGGGGACCGTCGTGGTGTCGGCGACCGGGTCGCAAGACGATCAGAAACCGATCAAGTGGACCAAGGCCCAGTACGTAATGGGGCAGGGGGCTGGCCTCAATCCGGTCAACTGCGCCTGCGTGGGTCGGCCACGGTTCGAGGCTCTTGCGGAAAGGAACGCCAACGATATCGCGCGTGAGGGCGGCGACCGCCGAATCCTGTTAGTGCCGGTCGACGTCCTCGTGGAAGCGATGATCCGATGCACCCGTGGCGACATGACGTCGGAACAGTTCGGAGATCTAGTCGCGACTCAAAGGGGCGTGCTCACGGCCGACGACTTGCCGGTGCCTACGGATCGCGCAGCGATGCTGCGGCCGGACGAGTAGGCGAGTGGTCCCTCGCGCGCGTCAGGTCCATCTGACGGCGCGGCTCGTCGCGATTGTTCAGTGAGTCGCGCTTAGTAGACGTAGGCGCTGGGCGAGCCGAGGCAGCCGGTCCAGAAGGCAACCCAGTCCACCTACGTAGCTGCCGGCTGAACGGCTCTTGCTACCAGGTGGATCAGCTGCCCGCGGTCGTCCAACGCCTCGGTGATCTCATCAACGTCGGATGGTTCGCTGTAGTAGATCCCGATATCACGCATAGACACCTCAAAGCTGGTCGGACGACTCCTGGTTACCGAGACGTCAGTTGAGGTAGCGCCTTGTACTCGCGGGTAGGAATTGTGAACTCGACGTCGAAGCCGACCCCCAGGGCCGATGCGACAGCGCCGAGCTGCCCGATGGTCAAATTGACGCGGCCAGCCTCGATAGCCGAGACGTAGGGCGGCTGAACCCTCAAGCGGCGGGCGAGTTCAGCCTGGGTCAGGCCCAGCGTCCGCCGGGCAGCCCTGAGGCGGCCGCCGACCGCCCTTGAGTGGATCGCCGAATAGCTCGTTCTAGGCATGCGCCCCACGTGCGGGCATGCCGGCATAGTCGTAAACGATGGCATGCACCACGAGATCGCCACTTCGGTAGGCCGTGGGTAGCGCCCTTGCCCATCGTTCAGGATCCGCTTCGAAGGTAAGCCGCTCACCCGATTCTGGCTCGACAACCGGGATGGACACACTGAAAACGGAGCCGTCACCCTCGACGTGCACTTCCTGACCGCTCACCCAGACGTCGGCCAGGTGCCGGTACTCCATCGTCTTAGCCGTAGGGTCCCAGACCGGAGCTGCGAACTTCAAAAGCACCATGTTGCTGTTACCCTACCATAATCTCTTGGGTTATGGTTCACTACCAGATGGCCTAAAACTCGCCCATGTTCAAGATCTCGCCTCGCGCAATCATCTGCCGCGCCCTTTCGGCAAGGCAATCGGCTCGCGGAGCCTCAAGTATCCCGGCGAGCCCAAACACATCTGGGGAGGCAATTAGGGCGTTCAAGGAGCCTCTTTCGTCGGCCGTCAAAGCTGCCAGCCCAGAACGTCGTCTAATCTCGACGAATACGGAAGCGTTGCAGTAGTCGTTTGGCCGAGCGAAGGCGTAGCCGTGGTCAATCAGGTGGAGCCGCGAGATCGCCGGGTCCCACCGATAGTTTCCCAGGTGCCGATCTTGCTGGGCGATCAAGCTATCGAATAAGGCCGCAGCCATCCCCTGGGGGTATCCCGCAGCAAGCGGCGCGGGGTCGCCAGGCTTGCCGTGGATGCCCATGGACAACGATCCGGGTTGCCCACCGAGCTCACGCAGCACACATGACGGGACCAGCAGGTTATAAGGCCAACCGAGCGTTTTGGCGAGAAGCCACGCCGAGCACTCATTGATCGGAGGCGTGTCGGGTGACTGACCGTAGCGATGTGCAATGGCCGCATCGACTCCCGCGAAGCCCTTGTGGAAGCAGGGAACGGGTACTCCGTCGATCCCGGCGGCGTAGGTGCTGTTAACCCCAGGGTTGGCGGTGCCATGCGGCGCGTAGTAGAGCAAGTGCCCGTTGAGCATGGCGTCCTCATCCGGCGTGCCTCCTTGAGCGCCGACCAGATTGATTACACGGTCCCCAAGTGGCAAGGCGGGAAACATCGCTCAGACGATAGCCGAGACCTGCCGCGAGGGCTACCCGCCCCGCGGCGTATCCCGATCCGGCCACATAGGCTCAGATCTGGTCTCCCTAGGGGGAGGGTGTGGCTGTGTGCTTGCCGAAGCGCTTGGCCGCTGAGCGGATGCCCGACGCGACCCTTTGATTGCTGATCTCAGTCGCCTGCGTCCGCCCAACCTTGGCCTCCAGGTCCCGGATGACGTCATTCAGGTAGCGCGGCAGCCGCTCGACAAATTCCTCGTACTCGTCGAAGGTGGCGAGCGCTACGCGACGGTGGGGCCCCGGCTCATCTGAATCGCCCGGGTCCAGCCGAGCCGTCCGCAAAGCCCGCTTTGCGTCCTCACCTCCGCACAGGACCGCATATCGGTAACGTGAGTCGTCTCCCCGTTCCTCCATGTACGCGGCGGCCAAGCACGTACGCCCAGCCACGTCGAAGGCGTGGATTCCAAGTCCAAGTCTGAAGTGATAGTCCCTAGGCTCCATCAGAGCTGCGAGTCCCCACGCCAACCGCTGCGCTTGCCTGTTGATTCGATTCTGCCGCTTGCGTAGATCCCCTTGTAACCTGGCAGCCTGATCGAAGCTCTCTTGCAAGTCGCGAGAGCTGGAACCGGGACGATTAGATGTGGTCAATTGGATGACTCCCGGTCAGGTTGAGAGGGTCCCGAGCGTATATCGGCAAGATAACGGCAATCCATCGGCAATCGGCAAGATGCCGGCAACCTATCGGCAAGGGAAACCACGCAAATGGTCCCTGGCGACGATTGAGTGCTACGCCGCTCGGTCAAGCTCAACCTCTTGAAGGCGTTGTCGTTGCGCCTCCTTCCAGACGGTACGGACCGAAAAGCCGGCGAGATCCGCCAGGTTGGCGGCCCACGGACTCACAAGGAAGTCAGCAGCTTCGGCGTCGAAACTGCCCTTCGTCCGTTTGTTAGGACCGGGCTCATCGTGGCCATAGCAAACGCCCAGATAGTCTGCGACGGCGAGCCGAAAGACTGCGAGGACTAGGTCACGAGCGCAGATGGCGAGTCCTCCGACCATCGTTACGCTGCTGCCAGCAGGCGAGTCAGTTCCGTTGAAGGCATCTGCTCCAGTGCTCGGGCGATCTTCCAGGCTGTCCGCGCTCGCACAGGTTTACCCCGCAGGGCGGTCGCCAACGTCGGACGTGAAATGGCGGCCCGGCGAGCGAGCTCCGACAGGCTCCACCCTCGCTCGGCGCAGGCGACTCTGACGGCCTCGGCCGATAGGACGACGACCAATCCCGACCGTCCGACCGTAACGGCAGCCGGACCGCTCATTTCTTCGCCTCCCCGAGGGGGCCGGAGTCTGACCCCTGTGGATTCACGAGCCCCCGCCTCCGCCCGGACGGCGGAGCCACCACGCCGGCTTGCCGACAGCGGCTTCAACGTGCCGGTCCGACCGAGGAAGGCCTGCCATGTCCAGCATCGAGACCCGCCGCCCAGAGCCATCGCCGACCCACACAGCTCCGAGCGGCCCGGTCGCAACGATGAAGGCGCTCGTGGTCGTCCAGAATCTGCAGCTCTCGCGGTCAGCGTCGGCATGATCCGGCAACAAATGGGCGATCTGGCGCTCCCGCTGCTCGGTCGGAGCAACGAACAGGACTTGGTTAGCGGAGGCTCCGGCGCGATCGCCGAAGTAGGCCGTGTACGCATGGAGTTTGGCTCGAAGGCGACGCGGCTGCTCAGTGCCCCGATCCCACTCGAGATGAATCAGCACCTCGCGGTCGGGCGTGACCAGGCGGCCCCATCCATCGGGGACCGGTCCCCGTTCGTCGCCTTCGGCATAGGCGTCTTGAACACCGTGCTCGCCGACCCAGTGGTAGAGGCCATGGCCCGGAAGATCGCGTGTTGCGAAGGCAAGGTCGACGAAGAACTGGTTGGCCTCGAGCTGGTGGACCAGNNGTACGCACGAGTCCGTGGTCGACGAGCCAGCGGAGTCGGTACTGGCAGCTCCGCGGACCTGAGAAGAAGAGCGCCTGGAGTTGGCCGCGGTCGAGGTAGCGGTAGGAATCGAGAGCCATCAGCATGGCCATGTCGCGCGGTGTCGGCATGTAGTCGGCTGTCGACCTCGATGGAGCGTCAGCGAGTTGCAGCTCGACGGTTCGAATGGTTCTCGTGGACGATGCAGATAGGGGAGACAGTCCCGGGGACGAAATCGGCCAGCTGGAACTTGGCAGGGGGTTCGCGCCAGGGCGCGAACGGCCGCGCGAAGCCGGCTGGAGTTCGAGGCGCGAAGGGTTGCGCGCAGGGATCGCGGCCAAGGTCATGCGATCTCCTTGAAGCCGCCGGCGGCGCCGAACCGGCCAAGGCGCCCAATGATCTCGGCCTCAACCTCAGCCACCGGCCGCCCATATCGATCCAAGCTGGCAGCCGCCACCGTGGCTGCATGTTCCTCACCCAAACTCGCCGGCGCCGGCACCGTCGTACCGGTGAATGGCGGCTGGGTGTTGCCGTCCACGCTGAGCCGGACCGCGATCTGGAAGCGATCGAGCGATTGGAGCTGGTGGACAGTCAGCGGCTCGAAGTCGCGGGCCACCTGCCGCGCGTCATCTGGCCCGCACTGGAAAACGATGCGCGTTCGCGCGTTGGAGGCGACCGCCTGTCGGGTGGACTCGTGCAGCTGAGCCAGGTGCTGGTTGGCCAGCGTCAGGTTGAGCCGATAGGCCCGCGCCTCGGCGAGCACATCGTCGATGGACTGGGGCAAATGGAGGTAGTTGTGGAACTCGTCGAGATAGAGGTTGAAGTCCGGTCGCCAAGCCTCCGGACGGCTTGCGCGCGCGAGCGCCGCCTGCCAGATGCGCGACATCACGAAAGAGCCCACGAGGCGGCTCGTCTCCTCGCCGATCGCGCCTTTGGCGAGGTTTACGAGCAAGATGCCGCCGCCGTCGATCACCTCGCGCAGGTCAATGGTCGACCGGCTCTGGCCGAGGACGTTGCGCACGGTCGGCCGCATCAGGAAGGTCCGCAGCTTGTTTAGAACCGGTCCCACCATCTGCAATCGTTGCCCCTCCGTCTGCGCCTCGTACTCCTGCCAGAACGGCTTGAGCCCGACCGGGTCGCCGAGGTTCTTGGTCAGACGAGCCCGGACGCGTTGGTTGAGCAGCAGAAGCGGCACCTCCGTCAGAGTCGCGCCTGGATGGCGAAGGAGGGTCAGGAGCGCCGCACGGAGCACGTCGTCAGTCCGCGGTCCCCAGAAGCGCTCGAAGTTCTTGCGAAAGATCGTGACCACGCCGTCGGTGACGAGCTCGCGCTGACTCGGGTCGTCGCACTCGAGAACGTTGAGCCCGACCGGGCGCTCGCGCGTCGAAGGATCGAGGAGGATGACGCGATTCGCGTGCTGGGTCGGGATGCGCTCGAGGAGGTCGCGGATGAGGTCGCCTTTGGGATCGATGACACCGACTCCGATGCCGGCCTCGATGTCCTGAAGAGCGAGATTGAGGAGCAGCGTGCTCTTGCCCGCACCGGTCGGTCCGACAGCGTGCAGGTGGTGGCGCCGGTCGGCTTGGCGGATCTTCACTGCCGCCCCACGATCGTCGTCCAGCCGGCACAGCACGGTGCCCTCGCCCGCGACCAAGGACTGGCGTCGCGGCATCATGCGTACGCGCGCCGAGTCCATCGGAACCCCGGCCAGCGGCAGGTGGAAGAGCTGCGTCGCTTCGGCTGGCGACAGCACCATCGAGGTGGGCCCGGGTCCCAGGCGCTTTGTTAGTGCGCTATCGAAACCGAGCGGCCACCACACTCTCGCGACGCGAAGCCGGTTCTCGCCATCGAGCGCCTGGAACGCCGAGACGATCGTGCGCAAGGAGCCGACCGCCGACGCCCGACGCGGTGCCCAGCAACAGAGACGCACCTCGACCCGCCAGCACGCCTGGCCGGCTTTGTCCGTCGGCGGGAGAGGAGCCGCGGCGCGCCGCTCCGACGGTGGCTTCGAGGCAGGCTCCGGATAGGAGAACCAGAACTCGAAGAGAAAATCCAGCGGAAGGCGCAGGAGCTTCAGGAAGATGCTCTCGTGCGAGTCGAAGCCGGACAGTTGATCAAGCCGCTTGCCGGCACGGGCTTCCCATCCGGTATCCGGCGACATGGCGAGCTGGATCAATCCATCGCCAGCCCCGGCGAGTGCCTCCGCGGCAGTCGCAACGGCATCCGTCTGGGATGCGCCGAGCGGATAAAGATCCTCTCGCCACAGGCGGAGGCGAGCCCTGGCGGCCTGAGGTCGAGGCGGCGCCAGGCCATCTTCGGTCGGCACGATGTTGGCGCCGGGGAGTGCGCTGCGGATCGCGGCCGCCACGAGCTTCTCGGCCTCGGTCGGGAACCAGCAACGGGCGATGACGTGTCCCTCACGGGCCTCGAGTTCAAACACGAGCCAGGCCTGGCCGAATAGAGCGCGTTTCCACGATGGCGCTGCGATCGCATGGAGCATTCGAAAGAAAGCCACCCAGCTCGCCGAGTCGTACGCGCCGTCGATGGGCGGCACGATTCGCACCGCAGAGACGCGAGACTGACCGATCCGCCGATGGAGCAGAGGTACGACGATCTTGCCTACCAGCCAGACCACGGCGGTCGGAATGGCAGCGACCACGGCAACGTGTGCGACCACCACAAGAGCGTGTCCAAGGACGAATACCAGGCCGTCAAGCGCCGCGTGGATTGCGCTGACGAGCCTCATGAGCTGGTCCACCCGCTGATCGACGCTCTGCTGCGAGTTCCCGCCGGCGTCGAGTCGCGGCGGGGCGAACGCTAAGGAGGTGAGGACCCGAGAAGCGGGTGCCCGCTGTGCGTCCGCTGAGCGCCCGCTATTTCCGGGGACAGTGGCATCGGGACGAACGAACCTGAGAAGAAAGTCTCGGAGAGGTTTTGAGCTTGGCTGCGCGAGAGTCTTCATGCGAGCAGCCTAGAAACGAGGCGCACGCTGACCGCACGCTGACTGCCCGCTAAGCCACCCTAAAGGGCCAAACCTACGTTCTGTCTCGATCTCAGGGTGTCCGCTGACCGCACGCTGACCGCACGCTGACCGCACGCTGTGCGCCTTTTGACCGGCCGCTGGGTCGCTCACAACGGCCTAGGGACACCGAGGTGAGGGGTGCGAGGAGGTTCTAGCGTGTCTGCGCGAAAGGCTTCATACCTAATCAATCCCCCGCGGCGGAGGCAAAAGTAACGGTCTGATGCGCCCGCTGTGTAACCCGCTGACAACCCGCCGACAACCCGCTGAGCGCCCTTTGTGAGCCCGCTGACCGTCCGTCGAGTTCGAACGGCGACTGCATGTCGGCCGCGCCCCCCCGCTCGGCAGCTGTTCAGGTTTAGCGATCAGCGCTGTTCAGATTTCGTGAGCGTCCACACTCCCCGCGCTGGTCCTTCCGATTTAGCCTGGGTCAGAGCCCGGCCCCACCGGCGTCTAGGCCCGGCCTGACTACCAGCGGTCAGAGCCGTCCGGACCGTTTGAAGCTGTAGTAGCTCCTGCGGGCGACTATCACGTGGTCGAGCACATCGATGCTAAGTAGGTGGCCGGCTTGGACCATTGCGCGGGTGAACTCAGCATCCTGAGGACTCGGTTCGACGCTGCCGGACGGATGGTTGTGGGCGATGACGATGGCACTCGCGCGCGCCGACACCGCGGGAGCAAACACTTCGCGGGCCTCCACAGACACGTGCGCCACCGAACCCAAAGCGATCAGCTCGAGCCCAATTAGGCCCAGTCGCGTATCCAGTAGCAGCACAGCCAGCGCCTCGCGGTCGAATGAGCGCAGCTCACCGAGGTGGGCGACAGCCTGAGCGGGACCTGTTATGGGTTCCGGAAGGGAAACACGCGGCTGGTACCGCCGCGCGACCTCGGCGCAGGCCAAAACTCGACGCCTGGCAACTGGTGCAAGGCCGAATATGGCCAGCTGGCTTTCGTCCGATTCCAACAGCTCGGACATCTGAACATTGATGAAACGGGACGCCTGGCGTCCGATCAGCTCTTCCAGCAGGAGGCGGTCGCTCCCCGTCGCGTCCACCAGGTGCAAGCTAACTCGGAGGAGTGGCCGTCGCCAATCCAGCCGGTTAAGACCCGAGGGACCGTCCAACTCTCCAACCCGCAACTAAGATTCCGCCCAATGGGTGCCGATCTCGACGGTGCGGTGAGGGTGGCGGCCTTCAACTTCTTGAAGGACCAAACAACCCTGCACGGTGGCTCTGTGCTCCCGCGCCGAGTCCTGGAGCGTGGATTCGAGTTCGATAATCGACGCGTCCCGCTGGTGGGCCCTCAAGGCATCTTCAAACCGGCTCTCTGTGAGCTGCCTCTGAGCATCACAACCGTGCCGCAAGTTCCCGGCAAGGAGAGGCCATACGAAGACGAGGCCACATACGAGGGGGTCAATTACCGATACCGCGGTACAGATCCGCGCCACCCAGATAATGTGGGGCTTCGGCGTGCGATGGCAGAGGGTGTTCCGCTCGTCTACTTTCATGGCCATCGGCCGGGCATGTATCACGCCGAGTGGCCTGTGTATGTGGTCCGCGACGATCCCGACCGGCTCACTTTTACTGTCCTTGCGGCCGAACCACTAGCCACGGAGGGAGCCATCGGGGTTGGCGAATCGCCGCGGCGCGCATATCTCGCGCGGCTGATGACGCAGCGGCTCCATCAGTCTCTGTTTCGCCTGATGGTCTTGGACGCTTACGACGCCGCATGCGCCGTGTGCCGGCTGCGTCACATGGAGTTGCTTGACGCTGCCCACATCCTGGCCGACCGCCATCCGCTAGGTGAGCCCGTCGTTCCCAATGGGCTCGCGCTTTGCAAGCTCCACCACGCTGCCTTCGACGCTGACATTCTGGGCGTGCGTCCGGATCTCCAGATCGAGGTTAGGCAAGATGTGTTGCGGGAGACCGACGGCCCGATGCTCCGACACGGTTTGCAAGGCTTTGAGGGCCAGTCGATCAGCGTCCCGCGCCGAAAGGCATTGCGCCCGAACACAGACTTCCTGGCGGAACGCTATGAACGTTTCCGCAAGGCGGGCTGACACGAGTGTCTCGCAGGGCAAGGCCCCCGACCGCGTTCGTGGCGATTACCGATGGGGACTGGTTCAGCCAACTCCGCGAGCTTCAGGGCATCGACGAAGTTAATTTCTGGCAGCCAAGCCCGCGCGGGTTCCTCGCGCTAGAGCCGGGCGAGCCGTTCTTGTTTAAGCTGCACAGCCCACGCGATCGCATAGTGGGGGTCGGCTTCTTCGCGCGCCACGTGCAGCTACCTGTAAGCATCGCCTGGGAGGCCTTCGGAGCGAAGAACGGTGCCGGGTCGTTGATCGAGATGCGCCGACGCGTTGCGCGGTACCGAAGGGTCACGGCTGCCCCGCCTAACGATTATGAGATCGGCTGCATCCTGCTCGAGCAGCCGGTGTTCTTTGAGGAAAGTGACTGGATCGACCCTCCCGATTGGAAGCCAAGCATTCAGGTCGGCCGGCGATACAGGCTTGACGAGGAGCCCGGCTTGTCTCTGTGGCAGCAAGTCGAGCGCTTGCTGCAGGCGAGCCAGCTCGTAGAGATGACTGCAACTCCATCGCTGCGTGAACCCGGCGGACCGCGGTACGGTCCGCCAGCGTTTAAGAGTCCCCGCCTCGGCCAAGGATCGTTCCAGGCCGCGATTCTCGATGCGTACGCGCGCAGGTGCGCCGTCACCGGCGAGAGAGTGCTCCCGGTGCTCGAAGCCGCTCACATCATTCCCTACGGAGAAGGAGGGGAGCACCGCGTGGACAACGGGCTGTTACTGCGCCGCGACCTTCACGCCCTGTTCGAACGCGGCTATCTGACGGTGGCGCCCGAACTGGACATCGTGGTGAGCAAGCGATTGAAGGAGGAGTTCCACAACGGCGACGAATACCTTGCGATGGCCGGCCGCAGGCTCTTGCTCCCGGTGCGTCGAGAGGATCGGCCGAACCCGGAGTTTTTGGACTGGCACAACCAGCACCGTTTCGTGGCGTGACCCTCTTGCGAAGCGGCGCCTGCAAGCGCCTTAGGTAGACTGCGGCAATGCTGGAGACTAATCTCCTCTACTACGGCGATAACCTCGACATCCTTCGCCGGTACATCCCGGATGACTCTGTCGACCTGATCTACCTCGATCCTCCTTTCAACTCCCAGCGCGACTACAACGTCATCTTCAAGAGCGAGGCAGGACGCCGGTCCGACGCCCAACTCCTGGCGTTCGAGGACACATGGCACTGGGGACCGAGCACTGAGGCGACGTACGCCTACCTGACCAACACTACCCGCCACCAAGGCCGGGTACCTGACCCGGCGAGTAGCCTCGTCGCTTCTCTTCGAAAGGCTATCGGCGAGAACCAGATGATGGCGTACCTGGTTGAGATGGCCGTACGACTTGTCGAGCTGCATCGAACCTTGAAGCCCACAGGGTCTCTGTACCTCCATTGCGACCCCACTGCGAGCCACTACCTAAAGGTAATTCTGGATGCAATCTTCGGCCCTACGCGGTTCGTGAATGAGGTGGTCTGGCAGCGAACGAGTGCGCACAGTGACACGGCTCAGGGGGCGAAACACTTTGGTCGGATTGCAGACTCGCTTCTCTTCTATTCGAAGGGGCCTGATTACGCATGGAATCAACCGGTCGTGCCACACGACGACAAATACATCAAGAGCCACTACCCATATGTCGAAGAAAAGACTGGGCGACGCTACGGGCATTGGGACATTACCGGCCCGGGCGGAGCGGCGAAAGGCAATCCCTTCTATGAAGTCATGGGCGTGTCTAAATACTGGCGATACAGCAAAACGAACATGGAGCAGAAAATCGCCGCGGGCCGGATCGTACAGCCGAGCCCAGGGTCAGTACCACGTGAGATTCGCTACTTGGAGGATTCACCAGGCACCCCCGTCGGGACGATCTGGACTGACATTCCTCCCATCAACAGTCAGGCGAAAGAGCGCCTCGGCTATCCGACTCAGAAGCCGATCGCTCTCCTTGAACGGATCATCTCCTCATCGTCGAATCCGGGTGACCTGATCCTCGATCCGTTTTGCGGCTGTGGCACTGCGTTGATCGCCGCCGAGACGCTGAAGCGGCGCTGGATCGGTATTGACATCACCTACCTCGCCATCGCCGTGATGCGTGCCCGCCTCAAGGACAGCTTTGCGATGGAGACCGTCCCGGTAGTGGGTCAACCAACCGAGGTGGAGGGAGCGCGCCAGCTCGCGCAAAGCGCAGAAGGGCGCTACCAGTTCCAGTGGTGGGCGCTGGGCCTAGTTGACGCGCAACCGTTGGGTGGCGTTGAGAAGAAGGGTGCGGACCGGGGGATCGACGGAGTGATCACCTTCACTGACAAGCACGGCGAGCTCACGTCCGTGCTCGTGAGCGTGAAGAGCGGGCACGTGAATTCGAGCATGGTGCGCGACCTTAAAGGGGCGATGGACCGGGACAAGGCCGCGATAGGGGTGTTCCTTACCTTGGAGGAACCAAGCAAAGAGATGCACCTCGAGGCAGACACGGCCGGGCTTTGGCGCTCGGACGTCTGGAAGCGCGACTACCCGAGGATCCAAATTTTCACGATTGAGGAGCTCCTCGCCGGCAAGAAACCGCAACTACCGCCCTTTGTGATGCCGACCTACCAGAAAGCGCAAAGGGTCGCGGTCCAGGCTGATCAACCAGGACTCTTCGACCTGGCTCCCCGGCTGAAGAAGGTCGCGGAACCTCGTCCGCACGACTACGTCGCAGAAAACGACAGCTAGGACTACCTCCTTCTACGTTTCGACCGTCGTCGCGGTCTCGACCAGGAGACACAAGGCATTAGCGAGCCGGAGCTGCTCGGGCGTCCTCGTGCGTACTCTCAACAGCTCAGGGCTGCAGATCAATGCAGCTAGGCTCTGAGCGCGGCTCACGGCCACGTTGAGGCGGTTGAGGCTGAAGAGGAATTCCATGATGCGGCATCGATCCGGCGCAGGACGTGGCTCATCATGGCCAGCATCTCCATCGCCTCGGCCATGGGGATCTCGCCGGATTCGTGGGTCAGCGGATTGCGCACCGCTGCAAGGATCGCCTGCGCGAGGTGAGCGACGCCTCGCTGGATGTTCTGGCCCGTCTCGGTGGTGAGGTCAGCGAGCACGATCGCGGGCGTCTTGCCTCCGAACGCCCGACCCATGAGGGTGCTGTCGTTCGTTTCACTGAGGTCACTGCGCTCCCGCACGACATTCCGCAAGGCGAGCCCAGCTTCGAGAACACCCAGCCGAAGCTGCTGCGTGGCGAAGAGGGGAGAGGCGGCATCGCGAACCACTGGATGCAGCTCGTCGAAGGCGAGAGCTGGACTCGAGGTGGGGAGGAGGGGGGACGGGTACGGCTGGAAGAGGGAGGTGCGCAGTCCGATTCGGGGGATGACCGGCAGGCGAGGAGGCTGGACGCGGTGCTGCTCGTTCTTGATCCGCAGGTAGTCGTCCAGGGTGTCGACCGGCCGGAACCTGCGGATGTCCCGGTGGATGAAGACGTGCCAGTCGTGGGGGATTCCCCCGGTTTGTCCGGACCCCCATGAGATGTTTTCGCTGGTCAACAAGCTGTAAGCCTTGGCGAGGATGACGTCCGAAACCTCGGCGCCGTCTGCGGTCCAGTCGGCGGCGGCCTCGGTGCTGGTTAGCTTCAGCTGCTCGGGTTTCGTGGACGCCGGGCGGTGCTCCTTCTGCCGGCGGACGCACCACTTGAGGGCGCGCATGAACAGCTGGACATCACCGAGGCTGTGCTTGCATTGCGCGATGCCGGCGATGGTGAGCCGGACCTCGCTGTCGTCGGACGCCGAGGGGATTCGCGTGTACACGACCAGCTCGTCCGGGACGGTGGAGAGGACGCTGGAGAGCTCGATCTCGTGCTCCTGATCCAGGACGGCGTCGAGGTAGCCGAACAGCGGCCACTTGATCTCGGCGCTCCACAGCTCGTAAATGACCTGGAGCACTTGTCGCTGGTCCGGCGACAGTCCCGCCTCACCGGGATCGGTGCTCATCGGTTCAAGAAGGGGAACACGGCCATCGAGTGATTGTCGGCGCCGCGGGGCAATTCGCGCGGCGGTCGTCGCCCCGATCGCTGCCCGGCCACCTCCAAACCGGTGGGCGTGGCGAGGCGTCCACACCGGATTTCCCGTCGAGGTCCCCAGTGACTGCGACCCCAGTGATGAGCCTGGCACCCCCGAGACGGCGCAAACCTGAAGTGCACTCGCTGGGCTGCGACCCGACCTCCATCGGATCGCAGATGCACGAAAGCTTGAGGCCCTACCGGGGAGGAGTGGGACGACTTTCCGTTAAGCCGGGACTCCGACTCCCTCTTCTGGCCGCGCCGTTCCGTTCGCTGTCGCTCGCCTTTCAACATCCGCACCGACCAGAGTGACCACCGTCGCTCCGCCGACGTGCGCATAGCGCTTGGGGTAGGAGGTGAGCACGATGACCTGGCACTCCCGGCCGGCGCGGGTGAGAATGGCACCCATATATTCGAGCCGATCCTCATCAGTGTGGCCGAGGGTGTCATCGAGGATGATGGGCACCCCACCGTCGCCGGCGACCAGCATCCCCGCTGCCAGCCGGGCGATCAAGGAGAGTTGCTCCTGCGCCCCAGTGCTGAGCTGCTCAAAAGCGAGGGTAGTCCCATTCAGGGTTCGCCGGCTGACCGCCAGCCGCTCGTCCAGCTCGATGCTGAAGCTCCTCCCGTGGAGGATGCGGCCGAGTTCGATGATCCCGTCCCGCAGCGGGCCCTCGCGGCGCCGGCGGGCCTCCTCGCGGCACTCCCGCATAACGGCCAGGAGGCGGGCAGCGGCCGCCGCCCTTCGATCGAGGAGCGCCAGCTCGCGCTTGCGCCGGTCCAATTTGGCTGTAGCCTCAGCCAGCGCCTCGCCGAGCCCCTCCTGACCGCGGACCTCAAGCTCAGCCGCCAAGCGCAGCCGCTGGCCGCTCAGGTCCTCCCGCTGCCCGGCCAGGTTGTCGAACGTGCCCCGCGCGATCTCAGCTCGACTCCGAATCCGCTCCGGCTCCAACTCGTCCAGCTTCCGCTGCCCCGCTACGTAGAGCTCCTGATTCTGCTGCTCCGCTTCCGCGGCTGTGGCCAACTCCTGCTCCAGAACCTCGTCCGTCGTCAACGACCGCGCTTCGGCGAGCTCGCGAACGAGCTTGTCGCGGTTCTCCGCTTGGAGATTGAGCTGGGCGCTGGCCTCCTGGACCTTCAGACGGAGTTCCTGGAACCGCTCCCCGGCCGCTTTGGCCCGCTCAGCCAGCCGCTCATGCTCGGTTCTGGCGACGGTTGCCTCGCTCTCCGCGCTCCGACGTAGCTCCTCGCACTGTTCAATGCTGGCGCCGATCTCCGGCTGGGCTGCCCGCATAGCCATATACGTGGCAGTCCGTTCTCGGAGGACGGCGATTTTCTCGTCCATCTCCTCGATCGTGAGGTCGCGAAGGTCCTGCTTCTGCCGACGCTCGGCCTCATGGATCGTTCGTTCCGCCTCCTCCCGCTCCCTGATCCGCCTATCCGCCTCGTCCCGATCGGCCACTCCGTAGCTCTTGAAGAGACGAGCCAGCTGCGTTTCGGCGGTGCGGACCTGCTGAGTCAAAGATGCGACGCTGGCGCCCGAGCGAACAGCCAATTTGAGCAGGTCGGGGATGCGGAGCTCGACGCGATCGGCGACGGTACGCTCGACCACCTGACCGGGAGTTAGCGAGGCTGTCTGTCCGTCGATCTGGAACCTCAGCTCAGCCTCGGCCTCCAGTCGGAGGCTGGGGCTGCCGGTGTCGAGCGCGGCCCGCGCCCGCTCCAGCGCCAGGCGTTGATCATCTATACGTTTGAGCCCGGCCCTCGTGATCTTGGTCCGCTCGATGAGCTCACGCGCTCGGATCACCTGTTCTCGGCTCTCCAGCACTCGCCCGTGGCGCTCGCTCAGCTGGGCCAGCCAGAGCTCATCCTGGCGGAACTCGTAGTCCCGCCGCCGCAGCTCATAGAGCTCTTCGGCCTGCTCCCGTCTCTTCGCGGCCGAACTCGCCTCCTGTGCTCGGCTCTCGTGCGCTGCGGCTGCGTTCTCGAGATCCGCGGTGAGTTTGCGATGCTTCTGCTCCAGCTCTTGGACCGCTTTCTGGATGCTCTCCACGTTCCCAATCAGACGGACGCGGGCGGCCGCGCGCTCTCTCGCCTTGTCTACCTTGGCCTTGACCGCTTCGGCATTGGCGCGGAGTGGCGCCAGGTCGGCCTCGAGCTTCTCCAGTTGGCGCAGCTCCAACTCCCGCTGCTCGCGATTGCGCTTCGCGTCGGCCAGTTCCTCGTCCAACCCTCGGAGGTGGCGATCCAGCCACTGCAAGCGCTCGACCGTGGTCTCCAGCTTGTCTAGCTTGTCGGTCAGTTCGCGAACCTGACTCGCAAGCTGCTCGACCTCCGCCCTGGACTTGACCAAGTCTTGACCTGGCTGGCCCGATGGCGTGAAGTAGCGAAGCGCCTCCTTCTCGATGCGCTCGAAAAGGCTCAGCTCCCCCTCGCCGGCCGGAACGGTCCCGGCGGCGGCATCCAGCGCGGCTAGCAGCGAGCGGGAGTCCGCCAGCCCGCCCTGACCGATCGCCGCACCCTGCTGGACTCGAAGCGCTTTCCAGAGCTCGAGGTCGAGGTTCTCCTCAAGGATGCTCCTGACCCGCTCGTGCGCTTCCCGCCCGGTCAGCTGCTCTGGATGCGGCCGCTGTATGCGGAGCCAGGTCTCGGGCCGGCGGGTGTCGAAGCGCTTGAAGTAGGTGAAGGAGTAAGGTCCACAGTCCACCTCCAGCTCGACCTCGGGCGCTACATCGCGGCCGGCCGGCCGCTGAGCCGCGACCCGTCGATGGCGGCTGTCGGCTGGGAGCTCAAGCACCAGGTCGAGGGCTTCCTGGAGGGCGGTCTTGCCGATCTCGTTGGGGCCCTGGATAACGATCACGCCAGAGGGTGGGAACTGGACCTCTCGTAAGAGGATGTCCTTGAAGTTGCCCAGCCGTAGGCGCCTGATCCTCATCTCGCCACTCCCGCCAGGCGATACAGGAGGGCCAGCGACTCCCGGGCCCGCTCCGCGTCAGGCTGACCCGGCTGCGCCTCGGCCATCAGCCTCTCCCGGGCCGCCTCGGCGAAGCCGGAGAGTTCTAGCGCCCCGAAGTCTCCGTCATCGGACATGACCGCGAGCTCGGATTCCCGCTCCCACCAGTCGATGGCGGCGAAGAGCTCCTGCTCCTCTTCCAGGAGCTCATCGAGTTCAGCCTTGAGACGAAGCGTGAGCGTTCCGCGGAGCGCAAGCCGGACGATCGTCCGCGCCTTGTCCGGCTGCTCAGTGAGCCACGCCCGGAGCCCCTCTATGTCTTCAGCGGCTCCGAGGTCGAAGTCCTTTCGCAGGAAGCGCCAAGTGCCGATCGGAACGGGCTCCGCCGAGCAGAACTCCTCATCCAGCTCCACCAGCAGGGCCTGCCCCGAGGCCAGCTCGCCGAAATCGGTCGCCTCTGGGCCTCCCGAATACCAAATGCGCTCGGCGACCTTCGTCACCGAATGGCGGTCGCCGAGCGCCACGTAGTGCAGGCAGCCAGAGGCGATCAGCTTCTCCATGGCGTCGAGTTGGATGGTGGCGGGATTGTCGCGGTTGGCCTCAAAGGAGCTGACCACTCCGTGGCCGACCAGGATTCGGAGACCGGCCGGCACGAGCTCTCGGCAAGCCTCGGCCACAAGGTCGGTGGCAGGCCGTTTGGAGGGCCAAGGCGCGGCGACCAATTCCAGGCCAGGCTGGAGCTCGATCAGGCCTCGCTGCGTCAGGACTGTCACGTTGCTGGGGCACCGCGAGAGGAAGACTTCAGAAAGGTAGACGGAGCCCGGATCGAGCGGGTCATGGTTGCCAGGGAGGAGGTACGTGGGGACCGGGATTGATGCCATTGCCTCCAGGCCTCGCACCACCGTCCGCCGGTCGACCTGGTTCGACTCAAAGACATCGCCAGCGACCACCAGGAACTCGCAGCTACGCTCTGCGGCGAGCTGCCCCAACCTGCGAACGGCATCCAGCCGAGCTTGGCTGAAGAGTTCGGCCCGGCCCTCGTCAAGGAGATGCGGGCGCATGCCGAGCTGCCAGTCCGAGCTGTGCAAGAAGCGGATCCGAGTCCCCCGACCCACCGGGTGAGCGTAGGAGGTCTCGGCCCCTTTGTCACGGAGCCCAAGCACGGGACCTTGAGGTCAGCGGAGCGCCTTCACGGCCGTGATCACTTGTGCGGCGAATTCCGGGACCCCTCCCTCCGCCTCACGTGCCGCTTGGCGATAGCCCTCTCCCGGCTTTTCGCGCCAATCGCCAGTCTCGGCGGCCAGAGCGCGCGCCCGCTCCATCATTGCAGGCCAACTCGCTTCAAACTCGTCCTCGAGCCGGTCGGCGACGACGGCGTAGGTCGCCTCAACCCGAGTCTCCGGCCAGTCCTCCTCGGGAGCGTCGTGGAAGCGGAGCAGCGTGAGGTTCCAGCGGGCCGCCTCCGCCATCGCGGTGGCGATATCTCCCTCCTGCTTGCCCGCGAGGCGCATGCGATCAGCCTTCCCGCCCCAGTTCTGGTTGGGCCTCTCTCCGAGATGACTGAAACGGGTTAACGGCACACCCGTAGAAAGCGACCTCAGCCGGCAAGGCCTGCCAGAAAGAGTTCTGTAGGGGTGGGGCCGGTGTCACGCCCTCATCCTCGACCGGCTAGATCAGGAAGTGTGCGGTCGGTGTCGGGGCCCTATGAAAGGAGAAGCTGCAGAAAGTCCTTCTCAGGAATGATCTCGATCTTGGCTCCTGCGTCCCGCCAGCTGAGCGCCTTCTCAAGTTTGCCGGTTCGCCAGCCGTCTGCGAACTGCACGAAGTCCCCATCACCGATCACCAGATAGTCCAGATTCTTCGACACGCTGTTCTTGAAGTCGCAGCCGACGGCTGTCACACGTTCCATCGCATCCCGCCGAACCATTGAGGCGAGCGTGCCCGTGAAGCAGATCGACTTGCCGTAGAGGGGATGGTCCGAATCGGCGTCTTCGCGTCCATCGACCGTCGTTAGACTCGGACTCCCGTGAAAGGGGAGGTACGAATCAGGCGTCAAACGCCCCGGCCAGAAGTGGTGCGCCGCCATGGCCTCGTGCAGCCCACCAACCCCAAGTGCTCGGCAGATGGTCAACGCCAGCAGCGCGCACGCGCGGGCATCATCTCCAACTTGATGGGGCTCGAACGCAATGCCAAGCGCGGGCGCAACGTAACCGAGGCTGTAGGAGGGAAGGCCTGGCCACGTAGCTCGCGCCATGCGGTAGGTGCACAGCACGTCGAACCCGGGACCGCCCGAAAGGCCATACCGGGCAGCTGTGTTTCGCAACACTGACATGTCGAAACTCGCATTGTGCGCGACGACAAGCTGCCCTTCGAGCAATGCGGACAGCGCCGGCCACAGATCCGGCAGCGTTGGAGCGCCCCGGACGTCAGCCTCTGTGATCCCGTTGACCGCCGAGCAGTAGGGATTGAAGTAGGTTTCCGGATTGATCAGGGTCGAACCCTCGGCCGCGACCTGTCCGTCTCGCACCTGGGTCACGCCAACCGCGCAGGCGCTTCCTCGCGTCTCATTGGCTGTCTCGAAGTCAATCGCGACGAAGTCGCAATGTGCCGGATGGGGCAGGCCGGTGGGCTTCGCCGGGCGGCGCCGAAAGAGATCTAGCAGAGCCACCGCGAGCGATCCTGACCGGTCGACTGGCCATCCTGTGGCGGCGGGGGCGGCTTGCTCATGCGCGGACTATGGACTCCAATCAGGAAGTGTGGGGCCGGCGTTATGACGACCATTCTCCCACCCGCTCAGAGTCACCCTCGTCCACGATGACCGACTGCCCAAGGCGTAAAGACGGATCCTTCGCCTCAGCCTGTGCAGACGAATTGGGGTGCCCGGGTACACCGGTACTGAACTCGGCCCTTGGAAATCACGATTGAATCCATTGCCTCAGAGTTGCGCGAGCCTTCTCAGGGTTTTGCGGTATCTGACGATGAACCCCTCCGCGATTTGTTCCTGGGCAGCCTGGTAGAACACCAGAGAATCGATCCCGTGATCATCATCGAGTTCGAGATCGGCACGGATCTTCTTGATCGTGCTGCGGTCGGCATCGGTCCCGTCTCCAGCACACTGAACCTGTGTGCGCAGAGCACGCAACCTCGGTCTGCCAGGAAGCTAGCCGGAGCTCAACGGTAGAGCAGGCGGCTGTTAAGGATGCCGAGCCGGCCAGGATTGCGCGATTATGGTCGGTTCTGAACTCAAGATTCGCGATTCGTCCCATCGCGGCCAACTGACCTTTTGAGTGCTGCAATTTCAGGACCTCAGCAGGCGGTTCAGCGCAATCCAACTGGATTTCGTTCAGGTCAAGCGATCGCCTGTCTTGCCATGAATGGCTGCGTAGAATATTGCGATCGCGCGGAGGTGGACCGAAAATGAATGACCTTTCCGGCAGAGTTGCCATCGTGACGGGTGGGCATCGCCACCTGGGCCGGGCCTACGCGATCGGACTCGCGCGCGCTGGCGCCCGCGTAGTCGTCGCCGACATCGCCGACGCGGGCTCGGTCGTGGAAGAGATTCGTCGCGGCGGGGGACAGGCTGAGGCCGTGCGGGCAGATGTCACCGACGCCGACTCCACGGAAGCGATGGCCCAGTTCGCCATCGATCGCTTCGGCCGCATCGACGTGCTGGTCAACAACGCCGGCTATTTCAAAGGGGTCCGACACGGCGCCTGGAATGAAATCCCGATCGACGAATGGGACAAGTCCTTTGCCGTCAACGTCAAAGGGACTTGGCTGGCGTGTCGAGCCGTGTTCCCATACATGAAGGCGCGCACCTACGGGAAGATCATCAACGTCAGCTCGGGAACGGTGTCGCGTGGGGTCCCTGGTTTCCTCCATTACGTCAGTGCCAAGGCGGCCATTGTTGGCTTGACGCGGGCGCTCGCGCGAGAAGTCGGGGACTACAACATCTGCGTGAACACCCTCGTGCCCTCCTATGTTCCCGACGACGAAATGCTTCGCGCAGAGCCGCAGCGTGATCAGCTCAACGTCAGGGAGCGGATCTTCAAGCGGACCCAGGTTCCGGAGGACCTAGTCGGCACCGTGGTCTTTCTAGCAAGCCCAGCCTCAGATTTCATCACCGGCCAGAGCTTGCTCGTGAATGGCGGCGCATCCTTTCAATAAGCCATTCGGCCCGGATTCGGAGGCTTGTCACCAACTCGGCGTCGCCAAGAGCGTTTCCGACCGCCGACGCAATGGCCGCGCCCGCGCAGGTGGTGCCCGCCTTCGTCCGTTGGGCACCGGAGCCACCCTTCGTACTTCAAGCCGCCGGTCTTCGCCGGGCCGGATGTAAGCACGATGTGCGATGCATGGCGCCCGCGACCGGTCGGGCGTGCGCTCTTTCGTTGCTTGGCGGTCTTCACCACCTCTGCGAGCGGACGGCCTGAAACCTGAATCTACTTTTGCCGCCCCACGCCTAATCGTCGCCGGTGACGAGAGCGATCGCGAAGCCGTCGTAGCCTTTGCTGCCGACGGTCTGAATCGCAGCGGCGCTCACACTCGACTGCGCCGCGAGGAACTCATAGAAGCGGCGCGCTCCCAGCACGGTAGGATCGCTGCTGGCCGCATCGACCACGGCTCCGCCCCGCACGACATTGTCGGCAATGATCAAACTGCCGTGGCGCGAGAGCTTGAGCGCCCACTCGAAGTACTCCACATAGCCGGGTTTGTCTGCGTCGATGAAAATCAGGTCAAATGGATCTCGACCCTCGGCAGCGATCTGAGGGAGCGAATCCTGAGCCCGGCCGAGGCGAACCTCGACCACGTCCGCTAGTCCGGCCCGCGCGATGTTGGTGCGGGCCACTTCTGCATGCTTGGGGCTGGCCTCGAGCGAAATCAGGTGGCCGCCGGCGGGCAGCGCTCGCGCAAGCCAGATCGTGCTGTAGCCGCCTAGAGTGCCAATTTCGAGGATGTTGCGAGCCCTCTGGATCTGAGCCAGAAGCATCAGTAGCTTCCCTTGGCTCGGCGAAACATGTATGGGCGGCAGGCCGGCCGCAGCGCTGTCTTGGAGCGCTGCCTCCAGGGCCGGGTCCGGAGGCAACAGTAGATTAGTGATGTAGCGATCGACCGCGGTCCATTGCTCCTGGGTCATCGCAGAGCCCAGATTCCGCAAAACCGTTGAACGTCGCCGACGCAGGTGCTCTCGCGATCCTGTTCACAAATGTCCATCGCATCCCAGATTAGCGATCGTTGCGGGCAGCCGGTGACCGTTGAAAGGACCGCGCGTGGGTCGTCGTCCGAACTAAAAGGGATATGGTCGACCACCAAGAACTCCTTCAAGGAACGAACGGCATGTCCCGCCCCAAACAGTGCGGTGTCGGCGTTGCGCCTAAGAGGCACTTGGGCCGATACCGCGCTCATGGTCCGGCTGGGCCGGGATGACGGGCACCAGCAGATGCGAGTTGTACCTGCCTCCGGCATGGATGACATGCCGGCCACGGTTCCGCGTCTCCGTGTGGCCCGTCGCGATCACGCCTGGCGGGTAGGTCTGGGTGTCGCTGCCCTGCACGACCACCTGCAGTTGCTCGGCGGCACGGAACAAGGTGCTGGACGGCCAGATCTCGATCTCAACCGCCACAATCTCGCCGGGTGTCAGAGGCTGCTCACGACGGTGCGTGTGCCACGGTTGCTCGGGCGTCGAGAGCCGTTCGTCAAGCTCGCGATGGGAGACCCTCAGGTAGCCGAGCGCCACCGGGCCGTCTTCGAGCGCATAGAAGAAGGAAAACGGAACCAGCCCTCCGTTGGCGTCCAGCTTCCGGACCGCCACGAATAGGTCCATGTCGGCAGAACCCTCAGCCTCGACCCACAGCCGCAGTTTCATGTGGCCCGTGAGCTCGGTGTCGGCGCCAAACCGGTGCACGAACTCCGCGTGCTCGGGTCCGCCGGCCGCATAACTGACCGCATTCTGTCGCGCGGCGAGGGTTGGGGCCAACGTACCGTCGGACGCGTCCAGGTACAAAGTCTCGTAACGGGTGCGCGCCAGCGGCCACTCCTTCTCGTCTCGGCCCTCGCCGACGTAGAAGCGCTCGCGCACCTCGATGCGGACTCGAGGCCATTTGTCGACCTCGCTGTCGATGCCTTTCAGGAATCGATCGAAGAAGACACGCAGGCGTTCGACGTTGTCCGGCTGGTAGTAGTACTGCCAGCGCTTGCGCGCATGGACGACCAGCCACTTGTCTTTCGATGAGATGCGCTTGAAGCCCTCGAGCGTGCCTCGGGTGTGCAGGCAATGGTCGGACCAGCCGGCGACGACGAACGCCGGCACCTCGATCTTGGACAGGTCGGGTGTCTTGCTGTCCCAGTAGGCATCCCACAGTGGGTGCTCGGCGTCCATGGCGACCAAGTCTTCGACGCGGGTCGTCGAGTAGGAGACGCGTCGCAAGCGCCAGGTGGGGCCGAAGCGGTTCTCGGGGATGCCGCCGTGATACGACCACTCCCGGTAGCGGTCGCTCACACCCTCCCACGGATTGATGGCCGCAAGGTGAGGTGGATGTTCCGCGGCCGCCCTCCATTGCACTATGGCTAGGTACGAGACGCCCGACATCCCGACCTTCCCGTTGCTCCACGGCTGCGTCCCGGCCCACTCGATCAGGTCGTAGACGTCCTCGGCCTCCTGCTGGCTGAAGAAGGTCGCGTCGCCTTGCGAATTCCATACGCCGCGTGGATCGACGTTGATGACCGCGTAACCGTGCCGTGTCCAATAGAGCGGGTCTGGCGCTTCGAAGTCCGCGTACTTCGAGAGCGACGTCACGTCGACCCCGTGGTATGGAAAGACGTCGTACTTCACCGGGCCATGCTTCCCGTACGGTCCCCAGGCGACGATCACCGGCACGGGACCACCAGTCTCAGGCCGGAAGACGTCGGCGTAGATCTCGACGCCGTCGCGCATCCGGACCGGCGCGTCGTACTCGATCAACATGCCGTCCGCATGCTCGATGCGGTGGTTGAGCGGCGGGCAGCCCAGCTGCTCAGGAGGCAAACCTGGCAGGAATCGCATCTCGTACGAGCTTCCCGGATCGGCATTCTCGCTCACCGGAGCCCGAAAAGCCTCCGAGCGTTGCCCTCGTAGATCTTGCTGCGCTCGGCATCCGAAAAATCCAGCGCATCGAGGTTCGCGATCGTCTCTCGGAGGTTGTAAGCGTTGGGTGGACCATACGGATCGTCTGTCCCGAACAGCATGTGGTCAACGCCGAAGAACTCAGTCGAGCAGCGCACCGCATGTTCTGCGCCGAACAGCGCGGTGTCCGCGTAGAACTTCTTGAAGTAGTCCATCGGTCGAAGCGACAGAGGGTAAGTTTCGACGTCCTGGAGCTGGTGAGCGGGAGTGCGGCTGCCCAGCATGTCCAACCCGACGATTCGACCTGCGAAATGCGGAATCATGCTCCCGCCGTGGTGGATCAACATCTTCAGGTTCGGATAGCGTTCCAGTATCCCGGCGAACACGATGCGGCCCATGAACACGGCGGTGTCGTACTCCCAGCCGAAGACCCACCAGAGCTCGAACTTCGAGCGCTCCTCCCACGGATAGTCCGGCCACGAGGAGTTCCGGCACGGGTGCACCCAGATCATCCGGTCCAGCTCGGCCATCCGCTTGAAGATCGGCTCGAAGCGCGGCTCGTCCATCGGATGCTGCTTGACGCTCGTGAACATCTGGATTCCCAGCGCGCCGAGCTTCCCGCACGCGTAGTCGATTTCGCCGACCGCAGCGTCGGGATCGTTCACGGGCAGCGATGCGATGAAGCCCGCGAATCGATCCGGGTGCCTGTCCACCAGCTCCGCCAGGCCCTCGTTGCCGATCCTGGCCAGCTCACGCGCGACAGCGGGCTCGGCGATCTCGTCGACCTGCGGCGCCGGGATGCTGATGATCTGCTTGTACTCGCCGAACTCGTCCATGACCTTGAACCTGCGGTCGAGGTCCACCAGCTCGGGAATGCCGGAAATCCGCTTCTGAAGGTTGGCGGCGGACGCCATTGGGCCGAGGGCGTTGAAACGATGCGCATACGCCGGCGGCAGGATGTGCGTGTAGGCGTCGATCTTCATCTGCTGCAGATGCGTGAAAGGTCCGCAACCTTAAGGTAGTGTCCGTGAGTCTCCCCGATCCCGCGCGTGTGATCGTCAAGGTACGCGTGGAATGGCCCGACACCGACGCTGCCACGCACTACCAGTACTCCGTTGTCATGCGTTGGATACAGGTCGCCGAAGCAACTCTCCACCAGCGCCTTGGCATTGCGGAGCGCACTTTCGGATCGACGCCCCGCGTTCACCTCGAGGTCGACTTCAAGCGCCGGCTCTGGTTCTTGGACGAGGTCGATGTCGACTTCTTCGTTGATCGAGTGGGGCGGACCTCCTTGCGTTATGGGTTCAAGGTCCGCAAAGGCGATGTGGTGGCCGCCCAGGGAGCGATGGTATGCGCCTACATGCCAAGTGGCTGCGAGAGCCCCGTGCCGTGGCCTGAGGACATGCGCGAGCTGTTCGGCGAGTCCGGGGACGTCACGGACCGGCTCTAACCCCCACGGACGCGAAGGCCCGCCGATCCTGGAAATCAACATCGCTTCTTGACCATCTCGGATGCATGATGCATCATGCACGCAATGGACGACGGGAAGTACTCCGCTCCGATCGCAGAAGCCATGGCCGCGGTCGTTGACCTGGGAGCGCTTCCCTATCGGACGGTGGAGGAAGCGGTCGCCGACCGGATCCGGCGAGCCATTCTCCGGGGCGACCTGCGGCCGGGCACCCGGATCCTTCAGGCCGAGCTAGCCGAGCGCATGGGCACCTCGATCACTCCGATTCGAGCAGCCCTCCGGCAGCTCGCCGGCGAGGGGTTGATCCACATCGAGCCGCAGCGGAGCGTGCTAGTTCACAAGCCGACCGCCGCGGAACTAGGCGAGATCTATGAAATCCGGCTGCTGATCGAACCCAGCAGCGTCGCGAAGACCGCGGCCGCCATCACGGCCGAGGATCTCGAGGCGGCCGCGAAGATCCTCGACCGTATGGAGAAGGAAGAAGACCTCGGCGAGTGGTGCATCCTGAACCGCGACTTCCACGCTCTCCTGGTCAAGGCGTCACAGGCCCCGCGGATGACCACGATCATGACCAACCTTCTAAGCCTGTCCGCCATGCACAACCTCATCTCGTTCTCGCGGTCGCCGCACCGGATTAGGCAAGCCGACCAAGAACATCGACGCATCCTTGCGGCGTGCCAGGCGCACGACGCTCGGCGTGCGCAGGACATGGCGTTGAAACACCTGGAATCGAGCCGGCGAATTGGAACCGACAACCATGTACCGCTGAGCCACCCGACTGAGCGGGGACATTCAACCTTGAAGGAGGGTCGCCAATGAGATCGCATCGGTTTGCATGGGCAATCATCGGCATCCTGGCGGTGGCCGGCTCTGCGTGTAGCAGCTCATCCACAAGCACGACCGGCTCCAAGTCCCCGGTCGTGGTCGGTATTTCCCTGTCCTTGACTGGAGACTTCTCCGACAGCGGCAAGACGGAACAGCAGGGCTACCAACTGTGGCAGAGCGTCCAGAACGCCAAGGGTGGCATGCTTGGACGACAGATCCAATTGAAGATCGTCGATGACGCCAGCAGCCCGGACACGGCGGTCTCCAATTATCAGAACCTCATCACCAGGGACAAGGTCGACCTTGTCTTCGGTCCTTTTTCCACCCTCTTGACCGCCCCATCCGCGTTGGTCGCGGCCCGTTACGGCTACGCCTTCCCCGATCCTGCGGACGGGGCGCCGAAGACCTTGAACGAGCACCTACAGAACTTTTTCCTGATGCAGCCGGCCGGTCCACTCGACACGGGACTGACATGGACGCGCTACATCTTGTCGCTGCCCGCCGATCAACGGCCCAAGTCCGTCGCCTACATCTCGCTCGACGATCCGTTTCTCGTGCCGGCCGTCGCCTTAGACCGGACCGCTTTCACGGCAGCGGGCATAAAGAACGTTTACGACAACATCTACCCGACGGAAAACGTCCAGATGACCCCGCTCGTTGCGGCGATAGCGGCCGCTCAGCCTGACATGGTGGTGGCCGGGACCATGGAGGCCGACTCTTTCGACATGGTGAAGGCCATGGTGACCGAGAAGTTCAATCCGAAGTACCTGTTCTTTATGAATGGCGCCAGCGACTCGGCGAACTTCCCGACGAACGTCGGCAAGCAGAACATCGAAGGCATCTTCAGCGCACTTGGCTGGTACCCGGAGGAAAAGACACCGGGAAACGCAGAGTTCGTCGCTGAATACATCAAGAAATACGGCGGCGATGCGAGCCAGATCTCCGCCGACACCGCTGAGGCGTACACCATCGGACAAGTCATCACCGAGGTCGTCGAGAAGGTCGGTGCGATCGACAACGCCAAGATCATCCAGCAGCTGCATTCCAGCTACTGGCCCAGCATTCAGGGCAGCCTGGCGTGGGACGCCGACGGCAAGCCGGTGGGTACCCTGCTGTTGGTTGAATGGATCGGTGGAAAGCTCGAGGTGGTCTATCCAGCAACTGATGCGACGCACGCACCGGTCGTGCCAAAGCCTAATTGGCCGTAAGGAACTTCAAAACGACTGACGAGGAGCCGAGGTGCACCTTCTGATCTACGGATGCATCCTCGGCATCCTCTTGGGCGGCGTCTATGGCCTGATGGCGAGCGGGCTGGCGCTGGTGTGGGGGATCATGCGAGTCCTCAACATCGCGCAGGCGGTCTGCGTCATCCTCGGCTCGTACCTTGCATTCACTGCGTTCACCGTGCTCCACGTCGATCCGATGCTCGCGGTCCTCCCGATCAGTGTGGTGATGTTTGTCTTTGGCGTGGGCATCTACTACGCCTTCCTCCGTCCCATCCGGCGGGACCGCGAGTCGCTGTCCATCCTCGTCACGTATGCCATCGCCATTGGCATCGAGGGAGCGCTGGGGCTTATCTACACGACCAGCCTGCAGCACACGGGTACGAGCTACGCAACGCAATCGTTCGAGGTCGGTGGCTTTCAGATTCCGACCGTCGAGCTTTATGCGTTCCTGATCTCGGTCGCGATCCTGGGTCTCCTTGCCCTCATGCTGCAGCGCACACGCCTCGGCCGCGCTCTGCGTGCGGCCACCCAAAATCCGACCGCCGCCCGGCTTCTCGGCGTTGATATCGACCGGGTGTCAGCGGTGGGGTTTGGAATCGGCATCAGCACGGCCGCGGCGGCCGGTGCCGTCTACGGGATGATCTACTCGTTCAATCCCAATAGCCACTACGACCTAATCGGCATCCTCCTGGCGATCGTCGTGCTGGGCGGTTTCGGCAGCATGAGAGGGGCGATCGTGGCGGCGCTGATCTTGGGCGTTATTGCATCGGTGGTCTTCATCTACTGGCCGCTCTGGGCAAACCTGAGCTTTTTTGGGGTCGTCGTTGTGGTGCTGCTGTTCCGGCCGCAAGGACTGTGGGGCGTGCCGAACTGGGCGACACAATGAGCCGAGCCACCAAGGCCGGGGCTATCAGGGCGATCCTCGTCTTCGCCCTGCTGCTCGCCCTGCCGTTCGTCTTCACAGATCACTGGATCGTGAACATCGCCTTCTTTGGATTGATGTTCGCTGTCCTTGCGGTCGCCTGGAATCTCATCGGCGGGTACGCAGGGTACATCTGGCTCGGCAGCATCGCCTTCTTTGGCCTCGGCGCCTACGCGCTGGCCATCACGTTCCAGCACGTGCCCCTCACCTCCGGCTATCTGCCCTTCTTTGCGCTCATCCCCATCGGCATCGCCATCGGGATCGTCAGCATTCCGCTCGCCCTTCTTCTCCTTCGAGTGCGCGCGGCCACCTTTGCCGTCGTATCGCTGGCGGTCCTGTTCGTCGCCGAAATCTTTGCGTTCAACCTGGACGGCCTGACGGGTGGGCCTCAGGGTCTCGGCATGGCGCTGCCGCCGTTCGTGGTGACTACGTTTGAACGGCCCTTCTATCTGGCCATGCTCGTCTTGCTTGCGGCCGTCATGTTCTGCTCCTGGTACCTGGCCAAGTCCAAGTTCGGCCTCATGCTCTTCGCCATCAAGGGCGACGAGGATCGAGCCCGCGGCCTTGGGGTCCGGACGACGACCGTGAAAGTCATCGCCTTCGCGCTCTGCTGTGGGTTCACCGGCATGGCAGGCGGGCTGTGGGCGTATTACATAACGTGGATCTATCCGCAGTTTGCGATGGACCCCAACACGATGTTCGCGATCATCCTGATGACCTACCTTGGCGGAAAGGGAACGCTGTGGGGCCCGGTGCTGGGCGCGTTCCTGCTGGCCCCGGCCAAGGAGTACTTCGCCTACACGCTGGGCGGTAGCGCGTTCTATCTGATCGCGTACGCGGCCCTGTTCCTGCTGGTGATGTTCTTCTTGCCTCGAGGCGTCGTGCCGACGGTGGCTGACTTCCTGGCCCGGCATCGACGCAGGGCGGCGGTCCTCGCCAGCGGCCCGCGGCCCGCGGGGGAGCAGGTCGCATGACGGCGATGCTCGAGGTGCGTGGGGTCACGAAAAGCTTTGGTGGCGTAGTGGCAGTCGACCACTGCACGTTCTCTGTCGCAGCTGGCAGCCTCACGGGCCTCATCGGCCCGAATGGTTCCGGCAAAACGACTCTGTTTAATGTGATCACCGGGTACCTGCCCTCAGACAGTGGCGAGATTCGGCTGGATGGTCGCCTCATCCGCAAGCCCGACCCCACCTGGCTGTATCGCCAGGGGGTCGCCCGAACGTTCCAGAACGCTCGCATCTTTCCCGAGCTCACGCTTAGGGAGAATCTCGCCCTGGCGATCCCGGCAGGGTGGCGGATGCTCCTCAACATCGCGATCAGCAGGGCCGATCGGGAACGGATCGACGAGGCGCTCGAAATCTTCGGCCTGAGCCCGCTCGCCGATCACCGAGCTGGCGAATTGTCGTACGGGCAGAGCCGCCTGCTGGAGTTCGCCACGACCCTGATGGGACGCCCGCGCCTGGTTCTGCTCGATGAACCAACGGCGGGCGTCAACCCGATCATGATCGAGATCCTGGAGAACCACATTCGCCGGCTCCACGAAACCGGAGTCACCGTCCTTCTCGTCGAGCATCGCCTAGAAATCTTGATGCGGCTCTGCGAGACGGTCATCGTCCTGGACCAAGGCGCCCTGATCGCCGAGGGTCCGCCCGAGCGGGTCAGGCGCGACCCAAAGGTGCTCGACGCCTACTTGGGCGCCTGACCCCGATGTCCACTGTGCTGTCGATACGCGGGCTGATCGCCGGCTACGGCTGGGGCGACATCCTCCACGGAGTGGATCTTGATGTCGAGGTGGGAAGCATCACCTGCATCATCGGGCCGAACGGGGCAGGCAAATCGACCCTCTTGAAAACGATAAGCGGCCTGCTCGCGGCCCGAAGCGGCGACATCATGTTTGAAGGGAGGTCGATCGTCGGGTGCACGCCGACCAGCGTCCTGTCGCTGGGCATCGGCCACGTACCCCAAGATCGAAGCCTGTTCCCACTCATGTCGGTTTGGGACAACCTCCTGATGGGCGGATACATCCTCAAGGATCAGGCGCTTGTCCGTCGGCGGGCCGATGAGGTCGCCGAGATGTTCCCAATCGTCAAGGAACGCCGCCATGAGCGCGCTGGCGCCCTCTCCGGTGGGCAGCAGAAGGCGGTCGAAATCGCGCGCAGCCTGATGCTGCAGCCCAAGGTCGTGCTGATGGACGAGTTGTCGATGGGCCTCGATCCGAAGAGCCGTCACCTCGCCTTCGACACGGTGGTCCGTCTGAACAGAGCTGGGCGCACCGTGCTGATGGTGGAGCAAAACGCTCGGGCCGGACTCGCGATCGCGGATCATGGGGCCGTGATGGAGGCGGGGACCGTGAAGCTCGAAGGGAGCGGAAAGAGCCTGCTTGACGACCAGGAGGTGGCCCGTTTGTATCTCGGCAGAATCGATGGTTCAGCACTCAGCGAAGGGAGCACCGCATGAAACTTGGGTGGGCACTCGATCACCACGTACCGGATTCGGTAGAGCGGCAACTGGTGGCGGCGGCAGACCGCGATCGCCTCGACTCCATATGGACGATGGAAAACCACCACCTGCGTGACGGTGTGACCACGGCTGCGGTGACGCTAGAGCGAACGCACAATGTGCGAGTCGTCATGGGCACGCTGAGCCCATTCTTTCGACATCCGGTCGAGATCGGCTTGACGCTCGCCAACCTCGTCCGCATGTATCCGGGGCGCTGCGGGCTGAACATTGGGCAGGGGATGCCGGAGACGCTGGAGCGGCTGGGGATCTCGGTCGCCCACCCGGTGCAGCGGCTCCGCGAGACCATCCAGATCATCCAGCTGCTCTTCAAAGGTGAGCGCTTTGCCTTTGAAGGCGAGCACTTCCACATCGAGAAGCACCGCCTCTCAGGCGACCTGCTCGAACTCCCGCCCATCTTCATCGGGGCCATGGGACCGCGGCTCATCAGCCTGGCGGGGGAGATCGCGGACGGCGTGAACCTGCCGCTCGCCTCGTCGCCCGAGTATATCGCCGAGTCCGTCAACCGCTTCCTCGAAGGCGCGCGGGCTGCCGGTCGCGACCGGAGCAGACTGACCGTGGCCAGCGAAGTGCTGGTGCAGGTTGGAGACGATGGTGACGACCTCGCCGGAGTCCGTCGCCTGCTGGGCTTCCATTTCTCGAGCAAGTACTTCGAGAAGGTTGCCGCCCCCGCCGGCATCAAGCTGGACCACCCCGCGATCAAGGAGGCGTTCCTCAGCCGCTCGCCGGAGGAACTGCGGAAGGTCCTGCCGGACGAGGTCGTGCACACGTTCGCCGCTGTGGGAACGGCGCCCCAGATCCTTGCCCGCCTCCGGAAGTACTGGGATTGCGGTCTCGACCTGATCATTCTGTACACCGCGGGTACGGGCGAAGAGCGCCTGCGGACCATGCACGAGTTGGTCGGCGCCGCCAAGAAAGAGGGCGTGGGGGCGGCCGGCGCATGAACAAGTACTCCGCGATCTTCGAAGGTGCCGTCCCTAAGCACTCACCAGAGCTGGTAGCGGAGTACACGTCAGCGGGGTTCTGGGGAACCGCCACCATCGGCTCGGAGTTTCGGCAGGCGGCCGCCCTTAGGCCTGACCGGTTGGCGGTGGTGGACGGCAAGAGGAGATTCACGTATCGGGAGTTTGCCGAGGAGGTCACCGCGATGCGGGACGGCCTGAGAGCGCTCGGCGTCGACGACGGCGACCGAGTGACTGTGCAACTTCCTAACTGGTGGGAGCAGATGGCCCTCCTATTCGCCATTGTGGAGCTGGGAGCTGTACTCGTGCCCGTCACCATCCGGGCGCGTGGCGATCTCGAGTATGTGCTGCAGTACACGGACAGCAAGGTTGTCGTGATCCCGCAGGAGTTCCACGGCTTCTCGCACGTGGACTTGGTCGAGGGCATGCGTCCTCGGCTGCCGGCGCTCAGCCGCGTGGTCGTCGTCCGCGGCCGTGCGGCGAGCGGGCAAGTCACCTACGAGAGCGTTGCGAAGGAAGCGGCGGCCAGAGGGACCGGCGACGCGCCGCCCGTGGTGTCCCCGAACGATCCGTGGCAAATCATGTTCACCTCGGGGACGACCTCTGCGCCGAAGGGCGTCATCCGCACCCACAACGGCACCCTGTACACCCTGCGGAACCTGTCCGGCTTCTATCGGCTGTACCAGGGCGATGGCACAGACGTGGCGCTCGGGGTCCTTCCCATCTCCTTCATCTTTGCCCAGTACCTGTGCGCGCTCGGCGCCATGTTGTCCGGCGGCGCCCTAGTCCTGCAGGAGTCGTTCAACGCCTCCGAGACCATCAACCTCATCGAACGGGAGCGGGTCACCTACGCGGGCGTCGTGCCCTCGATGGTGTCGGACTTCGAGCAGGTGCCGGGCATCGGCGAGCGCGACTTCTCCTCGCTTCGGCTGTTGTCGCCGGCGGGCGAGGCCGTAACCCGAGAGCGCAAAGAGCAGCTGCACGAGATCTTCAGATGCGATATTCGAGAGTCTTACGGCCTCGCCGAGATGACGTGGCCGCTAGGTCAGCGGGCAGACGCGCCGACAGAGAAGAAGTACGCCACCACTGGCCAGGCGAGCCCCGGGGCTGAACTGCGCATCGTGGACGACTCCATGGAGGACGCCCCCGTCGGCCAAGTCGGTGAGCTGTATTTGAGGGGTCCGACACTCTTTCCTGGGTACTACCGCAACCCGGAAGCGACCAAGGCCGCGATCGATGAGGAGGGCTGGTTTCACACCGGCGACCTCGCCATTCTCGACCGGGATGGCTTCTACGCGATCGCCGGTCGCAAGAAGGACCTGATAAAGCGCGGCGGGATGCCGATCGTCCCCCAGGAACTGGAAGACGCGCTTCAGCGCCACCCGGCGGTCGTCGGCGTAGCGGTGTTCGGCCTGCCCGACGAGCGGCGCGGCGAGATCGCGTGTGCTTGCGTGGTCCTGGATCCGGCGGTTCACACGACGCCAAGCGATCTCCTCCATTTCCTCCGCGGTCAGCTCGCCACCTACAAGATGCCGGAGCGGATTGAGATCATGGAGTCGTTGCCCCTGTCCCCGAACGGCAAGGTGCTAAAGAGCGAGCTGCGGAAACGGCTCGAGGGTACGAAGACCTCAACATGACCGGGGATGCTTATGTGGCGGGAGTCGGGATGCATCCGTTTGGGAGGTGGCCCGACGCTTCGATGCGCACCATGGCATCGGAGGCTGTCCTCCAAGCGGTGGGAGACGCCCAGCTCACGGTTCGGGACATTCAGGTCGCCTACTTCGCCAACTCGCTAGGAGGTTTGCTCACGGGGCAGGAGTCGATCAGGGGCCAGGTCAGCCTGCATGACGTCGGGATCCGCGATATCCCGATCATCAACGTCGAGAACGCCTGCGCGAGCGGCTCCACCGCGCTGTGGCTGGCCATCCGGGCGGTGCGTTCCGGAGAGTTTCGGGTTGCGCTTGCGGTGGGCGTGGAGAAGATGTTCGTCGGCGACACGCAGCGAACGCTCTCCGCACTCCAGACTGCAGCCGATACAGAGGCGACCGCCGGCCAGGGGTTGCAGTTCGTAGCCCTCTATGCAATGAGGCTTGAAGAGGCCATTCGAACAGGGGCGTTGACGACCGAGCACCTGGCAAAGGTCACGACCAAGAACAAGCGCAACGGCTCGCTCAACCCATACGCGCAGTTCCGCAAATTGATGACTGAAGGAGAGGTGCTGGCCGGTCGCCCGATCGCAGGCCCGCTCACGCTCCCGATGGTGTCGGCAATCTCCGACGGAGCGGCGGCGGTAATCGTGACGGCATCTCCCGGTTCGAACGGCGCCGTACGCGTGCGCGCCTCGGTGCTGTCCTCGGGGGCGGTCGACGGCTTGGGCGAGCTAGTCGTCCGCCGTGCAATAGCTCTCGCATACGAAGAGGCGGGAATCGGCCCCGAAGAACTGAACGTGGCCGAGGTACACGATGCGGTCAGCCCTGCGGAGTTCTTCCGGTACGAGGAAATGGGCCTGTGCCCGGCCGGCGGGGCGGGGGAACTTTTCGATTCGGGAGCGACCGGCCTGTCGGGCCGCATTCCGGTGAACCCAAGCGGCGGCCTAAGCGCGCGCGGCCACCCCGTGGCTGCGACCGGCCTGGCCCAGATTTCCGAGCTCGCATGGCAACTGCGGGGCCAGGCCGGCGCGCGGCAGGTCACAGGCGCCCGCATTGCCTTCGCCCAGAACTCTGGCGGATGGCTGGATGGAGACGCCGCGGCCTGCGCGGTGCACATCCTCGAAGCCACGAACGCGGCTTGAAACGCACACTCGTTGTCGAAGGCGAACTGCGCTTGACTGGCGGACGGTGCGCCGCCTGCGGCCACATGACCATCCCCATCCGAAGGGTCTGTCCCGCCTGCGGAAACCAGCCGGTCGCGGAGACGACCTACGGCCCACGGGGCACGGTCGAGAGCTGGGTGGACCTGCAGGTGTCGACGGACGCTTACCAGGCTCCATACCAGGTCGGCTTCGTCACCTTGAGTGAGGGGCCCCGCCTTTTCACCCGTCTCGAGAGCGTTCGCTCGCGCGACCAGGCGGTGCGCCTGGCCGGTGAGCCGGATCGAGACACCTATTGGTTCGTGGCAGATCCGACGACAACACCTATCGGAGGTCAGGGATGAACGTGAAATCGCCGACAACAGAGCGTGGAGCCGACATTTATGGCTTCACGGACCAGGAGCGAGCCCTTCGGGAGCGCGCGCGAGAGACCGCCGACAGCCTGAACGAACTGGCGCGCAAGTCGGACGCGACGCCCGGCTACGACGCTGCCTGGCACGAAGCGGTTGATCGGCTGCACAAGGATGGGTATTTCGCGATGACGGTCCCTCCTGAGTACGGGGGGACACCGGCCAACCTGCTCTCGCTCGTCATCGTGCAGGAGTCCCTGTCCCGCGTCGACGGTGGGCTTGCGAACTCGATCTCTCACGAAGCTTGCGCCGCCCGCGCGCTGGCCAGCGCCTCGGAGGAAATCCGCCGGCGCGTCTTTGCCCAGATGCTCGCCGGATCGCTTACCTGCATCGCCATCACGGAGCCTGACGCTGGCTCTGACCTTGGCGCGATGGCCACCACCGCCACCAAGAACGGCGCGGGCTACGTGATCAACGGGAACAAGTCCATCTCCTCCCTCGCCGGAGTCGCCGACATTTTCCTGATCTGGGCCAAGACAGATCCGGCCGCCGGCACGCGCGGTATCTCGACTTTTTTCGCTCCCCGGGGCACGCCTGGGATCACGGTCGGAGAGGCGCGCGACACCCTGGGTTTCCGGCAGCTTCCTCACCACGATGTGTCGTTCGTGGACGTTCAGGTTCCGGAAGGCGCGCGCATCGGCGACGAGGGCCAGGGTCTTGCGATCTTTGCCGAAGCTCTCAACGTAGGACGTCTGGGAGGCGGGGCCCAAGCGCTTGGCCTAGCGGTGGGCGCCTACGAGCGGGCCCTCGACTTCGCCAAGAAACGCCAAGCGTTTGGACAGCCGATCAGCAAGCACCAGGCGATCCAGTTCAAGCTCGCGGACATGTTCATGGCCATCGAGGCGGGTCGCGCGCTGATCTACTCGGTGGCTCGGTTCATGGATGCGAGCGAACTTGGCTCGCGCGAGGTCGGCACGTACGCGGCCGCCGTGAAGGCGTACGAATCAGACATGGCGGTGCGAGTGACGGAGGAAGCGGTCGAGATCTTCGGGGCGCAGGGTATCTGGAAGAGTAACGACGTCGAAAGGCTTTTCCGCGACGCTAAAGTCACCCAGCTGGTCGATGGCCCGAACGAGCTGATGCGGATGCGCATCGCCCACGCGCTGATCCGTTGACCAAGCGGGCTGAGCTGATCTCGGTCCAGATTCTGGGACGGATCGCCGTCGTTACACTCAACCGACCCCACGTCCTCAATGCTATCTCGATGGATATGGCCGAGCAACTCGCAAATGGCTTATCGGCTATCGGTGAGAACCGGGCGGTGTGGGTGGTCGTAGTGGCGGCGGCTGGCGAGCGCGCGTTTTGCGTCGGCGCCGATCTGAAGGAGGCGGCTTCGCTGTCCGACGCAGCACAGCTCGAGCGCCGGCGCCTGATCCGGGAACTTTTCAAGACGCTCAGGTCAATCCCGCAGCCGACTATTGCCTCGGTATTCGGTTACGCGCTTGGAGGTGGTTGCGAACTGGCACTCAGCTCGGATCTCGTCGTTGCATCCGAGGACGCCGTCTTTGGCCTCACGGAGACGCGTGTCGGGCTCGTTCCGGGCGGTGGAGGGATGCTGCTGATGCCGCGCGCCATTGGTGTAACGCGGACGAAGGAACTGCTCTTCACGGGCAAGCACGTCGAGGCTAGGAAGGCCGCCGAGCTCGGCTTCGTGAATAGCGTGGTGGAGCGTCAAAACCTCCAGCCAGCGACCATGGAGCTTGCTGGCGCGATCTTGCGCAGTTCGCCATCCGCCGTTGCGGAGGTGAAACGAACCATCGACCAGTCGGTTGGGCTACCGCTCGAGAGAGGCCTCGAGCTTGAGGAAGCGGCCGCACTACGAGTGCTTCGCTCACGAGATCGGGCAGAGGGTATAGCCGCCTTCAACGACAAGCGAGAGCCCGAGTGGGAAAACCGGTGAGCGGCTGAGATAGATGGGAACACTGGACGGCAAGGTGGCCGTCATCACGGGTGCCGGACGGGGGATAGGACGCGAAGAAGCCCTCCTGTTCGCGCGAGAGGGGGCCCGCGTCGTAGTCAACGATCTTGGCGTCGCGATGGATGGGGCTGGCTCAGATGCCGGGGTCGCGGCCCAGCTGGTGGAGGAGATCCGTGGACAGGGTGCGGGCGCAATAGCCCATACCGAAGACGTGTCTGAGCCCGAGGGCGCCGGTTCCCTTATCAAGCTGGCGCTGGACACGTGGGGGCGGCTCGACGTCGTCGTCAACAATGCGGGTGTCCTCCGCGACCGCATGATCTTCAACATGTCGATCGAGGAGTGGGACACCGTAATCAAGGTCCACCTTCGCGGCCACTTCCTGATCACCCGGGAAGCCTGCAGGCACTGGAAGGCACAAGCAGCAGCCGGGGAGCCAGCCGCAGGGCGGATCATCAACACCAGCTCGACCTCCGGACTGCTGGGTAGCGCCGGCCAGGCGAACTACGGCGCGGCAAAAGCGGGGATCGCCGCCTTCACCCAGATCGTGGCGATCGAGATGCGCCGCTATGGCGTGACCGTCAATGCGATTGCGCCGGGAGCGCGCACGCGGCTGACCGAGAAGGCCTACGGCCAGGCGACAAGCCAGCCGGCCACATTTGATCACCTGGCGCCGGAGCATGTGGCGGTTCTGGTTGCGTACCTTGCCGGCGACAAAGCGAGTCACATCACGGGCCAAGTATTTCGGATCCGAGGTGGCTTGGTCCAGCTTTACGAGGGCTGGAAGCCGATCGCCGCGCAGCAAAAAGGCGGTCCGTGGACGGTGTCGGAGATGGCCGCGGTGGTGGACCAGCTGTTCATCGGTCGCCCCACCATCTACGACCCGCCGAGCGTTATCGAGGAAGGGCTCTTCAAAGACTGAAGGGAACACGATGACGCTGCGTGGTCTTGTTCTGGGGGTCTGACGAGATGACCAGGGCAATGCGTCCGGCCGCCTTTCCGTGGTTTGACTACTCACGTTACAAGTTCTCTCTGGGGGTCGACCTTGGCTCTGTTGCCTTTCTCTCGGGGCAGGCCGCATCTGAATACGACCCGCGCGAGAAGCGAATCGTGGTTAGAGGTCGGCTCGCCGATCAGACACGCACTGCTTTCGCAAAGATTGGCGCCATCTTGGAAGCCGGTGGCTACGAACCCAGCGATATCGTCCTATTAGTCGAGTATCTGACTCCGCGAGGTCTCGATGGGCACCATAAGGTCGAGCAGATCCGTCGAGAATTCTTGGGTCATGGTGTCGCCGTTCGCACGGTCTGTGTCAACAGGCTCGTGCGCGCGAATGCATTGATCGAGATCGAGGTCGTCGCCTCGCGAAGTGGCGCAGCCAACAACAACCCTGATGGCCTCGTTTACCTCCCCTCGTGCCTTCCGTTGGATGAAAAGGATCGACTGGTCGGCGAGGGGGACGTCGTGGCCCAAATCAACGCAGTATTCGATCGCGCAGGCAGGCTCCTGGCCGGTGCCGGCCTCCCGCTGTCTCAGATAGCCAAGACGGTCGAATACATCACCCCCGCTGCGCTAGCTGCCTACCAGCTGGCGGTGCCGGCAAGCCGCGAACGCCTCGGGCCGGTTTTCCCTAGCGCGACGGCCATCGTGATGCCCCGTTTGGCACACCCGGGGGCCATGATCCAACTCGACCTCGTGGCCAGCCGCAATCCTTTGGAAGCCGTGAACGTAGCTCGGGAGAGCGACCACAGCCCGGCGGTGAAGGCCGGCAACGCCATCTTCATGTCGGGTAGGGCGCTCGATCCCGCAACTGGGCTGGCGATGCACAGGGGCGATGTGGGGGCCCAGGCTGAGCACGTATACACCGACATCATTGACACGTTGAAGGCTGCAGGGGGAGAGGTCGATGACCTCGTGAAGCTGGTCGAATACATAACTCCGGAGGGGTTCGACCACTATCGAGAAACGGGCGCGGTCCGATCCAGGCTTTTGGCACAGCCTTATCCCGCCTCAACGGGCGTGATTTGCGAGCGCCTCCTCTCAGAATCCTGCATTGAGATCGAGGCTGTCGCCGTCCTGTGACGAGTGGCCGCTCGGCGTGGATTGAACACTGACGGTTTGCATGTCGCTCGGAGCCCGTGGCCAGACGTACGCAATTCGTTGTGCAGTTGCTGCGTCATAAGCCGGCATTGCTGGTACTGGCGGCAATCCGAACTCAGCACCTACAATTCAGAACACCCTTTTCCGGAGTAGCTCAACGGTAGAGCAGGCGGCTGTTAAGGATGGTTGCGCGGTCACAATCCGAGCAGTAGCCTAGAAACTGCGAGTTCAAGTCCTCGTGGTGCAGCCAAGTGACCATTCTTCGTACTACAGTTTCAGCGCCGATCGAGCGGTTCCGCACAATCCCACCGCCATTTCTGACTTGCTCATCCGAGATCTCTTCGACCACTCCCCGCAATGCATAACCAGCGTCGTTGGCGACATGGTCGCGGCGGATAATGGGAAGTCATGCTTGGACACGACCCTGTTCGTTTCACGCGTGACCTGAGCGCCAAACTCGCCAGTCGCTCGCGCCACGTATGCGCCTTCCTGGGCGCAGGCACATCGCACGCCTGTGGCCTACCTGATGTCGGGCAACTTCAGACGCTGGTGTTGGAACGCTTGTCGGATCCCCGAAAGAAGCTATTCGCTGAACAGCTTCAGGGCCGAAACCTGGAAGGGGCTCTCAGTCGGATTCGCAGCATCGCCTCCATCCTCGGACCGAACCAGGAGCTTCAAAGCTTGACCCGCGAGACTGCCCACGAGCTTGACCGAGCAGTCTGCAGTGCCATCGCCACTGAGCTCCGGAGCGACAGAGCGGACCTGAAGCCGATGGTGCGCTTCGCCGCCTGGGTTGCTAGGTCCCAATACCACTGGCCGTTGGAGATTTTCTCCGTCAACTACGACTTACTCCTTGAACAGGCGCTCGAGAAGCTACACGCGCCATACTTCGACGGGTTCGTAGGTACGCTAAAAGCCTCCTTCAGTGCGGAGATGGTCGAAGCGGTGCCGGGTGAACCACTCTGGCTGCCCTCAAGGCTTGCCCGTGTATGGAAACTACATGGATCGGTCAACTGGGCATGGGAAAACCACGACGTGGTCCGACTGGGAACGCACATTGACGATGGCCCAGCGGCGATCTACCCGGCTGAGACTAAGTACGAAGAGTCTCGTCGAGTTCCCTTCCTGGTGTTGCAGGATCGGTTCCGCCGAGCCCTTCAGCAGCCGGAGACTCTCTTCCTGGTCAGCGGTTACTCGTACTCGGATCAGCATCTGAACGAGTCGTTCTTTGACGCGGCGACCCGTTATCAACGGTCCGAGATTGTCGCTTTCTGCTACGAGGACGAGATTCCGGCGACGCTTGCTGAGCGGGCGCTGGCCACTCCGAACCTCCAGGCAGCTGCTGGTAAGGAGGCGATCCTGGGAGGCCTCCGGCAGAAATGGATCAGTCCGGAGGAGGCGCCTCCGGATGTCTGGCATGAGGACCGTTTTGGTCTCGCCGACTTCGGCCATCTTGCGGCATATCTTGGTCGCACGTCTGTCGCGGATCTTCCAATTGACGATCGCCTCCGTAGCCTGATTGAAGGCGAACCCAAGAACCCCACTCCCGAAGTCTCTGATGCCTGAACCGGAGCCCACGTGTATCGGACGTGTGCGGCACGTTCTCGGTTCAACTGTGACCGTGGCTCTCGACCCCGATTTGGCTGGCGTCGCCCCCCTGTACCGAGGGCGACTACAGCCTGTTGGCCAAATTGGCTCCCTCGTACGAATCCCTCAAGGTTTGGTGGATCTCGTAGCGGTTGTCACCCTGGTTGGTATCGCCGAACTGGCTGGCAACTTAAGTCCAGCCGATGTTGCCCAGCGTGGTGAGCGCTGGCTTCGAGTCGAGCTGCTGGGGGAGATCGATCGCGCGACCCACCTGTTCCATCGAGGCGTGGGGACGTACCCAGGCCTCGATGATCCGGTGCACTTCGCGACGCCCGAGCAACTGGGCGCCGTTTTTCCAATGCCCGACAGTGAACACTTACGCTTGGGCCGCCTCGCTGCAGCCGAGGACATCCCAGTGTCGCTGCACGCAAACCGACTTGTCGTGCGCCATGCAGCCGTGGTCGGATCGACGGGTTCGGGCAAGACGAGCGCTGTCGCGGCGATGCTGCAGAGCTTCGTGCGGGGCGGTTGGAGTCGCGCACACATTCTAGTCATCGATCCTCACGGGGAATACTCACGGGCGATGGAGAAGTACGCGTCCGTTCGCAGTGTGCTTGGCGCCGGGGCCAAGCAACTTCGTGTTCCGTATTGGGCACTACCTGCCCGGGAAATTCTGAGGATATTCACCGCGTCGATACCGGGCGCCACTGCGGCAAATCGGTTCAGTGAACTTGTGGGAGAGGGTCGCCGCAAATTCGTTGAGGCGGCCGAGTGGATATCGTTGGACCCTTCTGCCGTCACGCCGGACACGCCTGTCCCGTTCGACATCAGACCAATCTGGCGGCAGATGGATCGTGAGAACCGTGAGACTCGAACGACCGTCGGCGATCCCGCAACTGCACGCGTGATTGATGAGGGGGACGAAGCGACGCTCCGGCCGACACAATTCGAGCCTTATGGACCCGCTGGCCACCCGCCTCAAAAGGGTCCCCTCTACAGTGCGCACGGCACCATCCCCGATCTCCTCAGACTGGGATTGCTCGACCCGAGAATGCGCTTCTTTCAGGAACCGGTGGGAGATGTTGCGGGTCCAGATCCGCTAGTACAAGTCATGGTTGAGTGGCTAGGTAGCGGCCGGCCGGTCTCAGTCCTAGATTTCAGCGGGGTCCCAGGAGAAGCCGCCGATGTTGCCATTGGCGTCGTGCTGAATTTGGTATTCGAGGTCGCGTTGCGGACACAGAGCGGCGACAAGGGAATCGGCAGGCCAAGCCCGGTGATGGTAGTGCTAGAAGAGGCTCATCGTTACTTGGGCGGAGAGGCAACAGCGCTGACAAGGGAATCGGCTAACCGAATCGCACGAGAGGGCCGGAAGTATGGGGTGGGGTTACTCATGGTGTCCCAGAGACCAACAGAGTTACCGAAAACCGCGCTAGCGCAATGTGGAACTATCGTGGCTCTGAGGCTCTCCAACGCTGAAGATCAGGGAGCCATACGGGCGGCCTTGCCCGATTCGGTGGCAGGTCTGGCCGCAATACTGCCCTCCCTGCGAACAGGTGAGGCAATTGTTAGTGGGGAGGCCGTTGTTATCCCGAGTCGCTTGCTAATTGATCAACCTGATCCAAAACCCCTGGCAGAGGATCCTTCGCTGGCCTCTTGGCGCAGCTCGGACTATGAGATGGATCTGGCGCCCGCCATCAAGGCTTGGCGCGGAACGTACCAGGGGGAAACATGATCGATTGGAGGCCTGTCGCTGGATCGTTACGAATTCTGGCGGAGGCCTACGATGCGGAAGGCGAGCGAATCCTCGTTCGCTTTCACAACGGCGTTGAGTGGTGGTATGCAGCATGCCCTCCGCACGTTTGGGAGGAGTTCACTCGACCGCAGCAGTCTCGGGGGGCCTACATCCGCAACGTACTCGATCACAAGCCCAACGGGCGACTGGCATAGGCCGGCGACGGACACGACTCGACACATTCGCGAAGAGAGGAGGGACCTGTTTGCCCGGTTGAACTGAAGGGCTCGCGTCTCCTGAAGGTCCGAGCAATGGGATTCCCACGCCTATATGGTCGGAACGTGAGGCTGACTACTTGGAATGTCGGCATGGCTCTGCGCAAGAAGTGGCCGGCACTCTCGAGTCTGCACCCCGACGTCGCCATCCTTCAGGAGGTCAGCGAACAAGACGTCTCCAAACATGCGGAGTCGTGCTGGATCGGGAACGACCCTCATAAGGGCCTGGCTGTAGTCGGTTTTAACGGCTTCAAGGTTCGAGTGCATCCGGCGTGGGACCCCATGATCGAGTTTGTCGTCCCGATTGAGGTGACTGGGCCAGTCGAATTCTTGCTATTTGCGGTATGGGTTATGTACAAGCGATCGGTGAAGCGACTTCAAGAACGCCCGAACCGCTGGCAGATGCTCCAGGGGCTCGAGATCTACGAGCCCCTGTTGCTTTCTCGAAAGTCTGTCGTAGCGGGAGACTTCAACAACGCTGTCCGCTGGGACCGCCCGCGCAAGGCCGACAATCACTCGCTGGCGGCTCAAAAGCTCAGCGACCTCGGCCTGGTGAGCGCATACCACGCCAATTGGGCGACCGCCCAGGGAAAGGAGGAGCACCCCACCCTGTACTGGATGCGGCACAAGGACGCCCCGTACCATATCGACTACATCTGGTTGCCCCAAGTCTGGATCTCCGGGTTGAGAGCAGTTGAGATCGGTGACTACTCGACCTGGGTCCAGGGCGGGCTCAGCGACCATGTTCCACTCACCGTGGAGATGGATGATGCTGTTATCGGGCTAGTGGATCCCGGAGCTGTCGACCCCGCGCACAGCTGGCCGGGATAGGTTTGTCGCGATGGCAACGAATCGCGCCGGAGTCTAGGTCAGCTGGTTAGGATTCCGGTCACGATCTATCACGTGTCCTGGCGTGATCCATACCGGTCGTGGCGGCTCCGACAGCGGCGACCTGGGTTTGGTGACTGCGCAGCGCGGCTTCCGAGTCTTGCGTGAGCCGGTACTGCCTGCTATGAGTTGCGGTTGATGTCCCCTTCAGGATCCAGAAAATCTCTTCTCGAGCAGTACGCGGAGCCTTTCGCGGACCTCCCGCCCCTTGCTGGCATCCTCGCAGCCATCCTGCTGGTGGTCATCGGCTGGGCGGCGCCCTTATTCGCTGGAGCCTCAGTCATCGCAGGGATATGGCTGCAGTTCGGCAGATGGCTCGTGTGGTTTCTGGCGGTTTTCGTTCTCGCCTACACGATGGTGGGCGTCTGGCGACGGGACATCGACCGCCGGACTTTCGATGCCACTGACGACCCCGCTGGCCTGACCTGGAGCCAGTTCGAGAGGCTCATCGCCGAGTTCTACCGGCGTAAGGGAGCGACGGTAACGCCTCGTGGTGGTCCAACATCGGACGGCGGCGTTGACCTGAACCTAACGGATGCAACGGGTGACCGACTGATTGTCCAGTGCAAGCATTGGAAGAGCCGCCATGTGGGGGTGAAACCGCTTCGGGAGCTCTGGGGCGTGTTGTCTGATGAGAAGGCTGACGGCGCAGTCTTCATCACCAGCGGATCGTTCACAAACGACGCGATTGCGTTTGCGCGCGGGAAACGGTTGGAGCTTATCGACGGAGCCAGGTTGCGCAGCATGATCGCCGCCGTGAAGGGAACCCGGGAAGCTGCGTCGGTTGCTGAGCCCCCGCCAGCCGCTAGTGTCCCTCGATGCCCGCGCTGCGGTTCCTCAATGGTGCTTCGGACCGCGAAGCGCGGTAATCATTCAGGCGAGCAGTTCTGGGGCTGCTCCACGTATCCGGCATGCGGAGCCACGCTGTCCGCGTCTGCCTGAGTACTTCGGACATTGGTGCCGCTGCGCATTTACACGATCACCAAACGCGCGGACGCCTCAAGACTTTGATACTCTGTGAGGCGCCTCCGCTGACGAGAAAAGTGGGGGAATAGCGGTCTTTCGACCGCTAACCAAATGGCCCTGTTGGCCGGTTCTGAATTCAAAACCTGAGGGTCGTTCGAGCGTCGGGCTCGAAAACCGTTATGGGTCACTGGCCCATCGAGAGTTCAAATCTCTCCCTCTCCGCCAACACTTTTTGGAGAGGCACTCGAGCGGTAGCCTGTATTCGAAACCTGGTCTTTGGGACCGGGTTTTGTGTTTTCAGGACCCGCGATGCCGGGCTCCAAGGAGGCTGCAAGGCTGTGGAAAAGAGGGTGGAAAAACCGTCAAAACCGTTGGGTTTTTCGAAAACCGTTGTCACACGTTATCTGGCCCCGGAGGCTGCCCCGGCGCGCCGTTCAAAGCCTGTGGGATGCAAATATCCCGTGACGGGTCAACCAGCCTCTTGAGCCAGTCGTCGGTTACCATCCCGGGCGCCCTTGGTCCTTGCTTGCNNTCAAGAAGCCGAGGTTGAACTCAGCCGACCGGATGATCCTGGCGGCACTAGCCAGGCGGTTGCCGCGACGAGCGTTGGGTAGATTGCTGGTGCGGCCGGAAACTGTGTTGGGTTGGCATCGGGCCCTGGTCCGCAGAAAGTGGGCCGCGTTCGGGCGCTGGCGTGGCAGCTCATCCTCCGACTGGCGAGGGAGAATCCCCGCTGGGGCTATATGCGAATTCGAGGCGAGCTGATCAAGCTCGGCCACGTTGTCTCGGCGACTTCGATCAGGAATCTGATGCACACGCACGGCGTGCCGACCTCCTCGCGACGATCGCGCTTGAGCTGGCGCCAGTTCCTGAGGGCCCAGGCTTCGGCGATCGTGGCCACCGACTACTTCACGGTCGACACCTGGAACCTGAAGCGGCTCCACGTCCTTTTCTTTATGGAGCTGGGAACTCGACGCATCTTGTGGTTCGGTGTGACCGAGAACCCGAACCAGGAGTGGGTCAGCCAGCAGGCGCGAAACCTGAGCTGGGAGCTCCAGGAGCAGGGCTCTCAAGCCAGGTACCTGATCTGTGACAACGACAGGAAGTTCCCGTTTGCGTTTGAGCGCGTGCTTGCAGGTGAGGGTGTGAGGGTGATTCGTACATCTCTACAGGCTCCGAAGGCCAATGCCTTCGCCGAGCGCTGGGTCGGAAGCGCTCGTCGCGAATGCTTGGACTGGCTGATTATTGGTGGCCGACCTCACCTCGAGCAGGTGCTGGACGAGTACGTCGACCATTACAACAATGAGCGCCCGCACCGCGGACTCCAGCTCCACCCTCCCAATGGCCGGTTGCGCGGAGTAAGCGCCACAGGAGCGATTAGGTGTCGCTCGAGGCTGGGCGGATTGCTTCGCGGATACTCACGCGAGCCAAACGCGGCTGCTGCATGAATATTTGCACCCAGCACGGCTTTACGCACGAACATCGGATTGCCCACCGAAGTTCGGGACTGATGCTTGATCGACCGTACGTCAATCGATGTCACCCTGCAGGTTCGCTTTCGCCTAATTAGCGCGGCATTGGCGGTCCGCAATGGATCTTCGGACCCTTGCATCCTCGAGAGCAAGGGTTTCTGTCAGCGCCTATGCCAGTTCAGCCTTTCCTGTCGTCGCGCAAGATCCGAAACATAAGCCCGAGGGCACCGACAGCGGCCATGACGAAGAAGATGATCGCAAGCCCTGGGTAGCCGAAGATTCGAAAGGTCGTCGGCACCTGCATGAGCATTGCTGCACCGATGATCAATGCGGCCATCAACAGGCCGAGGGTGATGCGGTTAGCGATCTTCTGGAAACCACTCAGCAGCTTGTTCTCGTCAATCGCCTTGACCCGAATCTCGACCTCGTTATTCGCCAGCGCGTCGAGGATGCGGTTGACCCGGCCAGGAAGGCGCTCGGCAAACTCTTTGACTTCGATGACGTTCTGGAACAGTCGGCCTGGCGACATGCTCTCCGCCATCCGTCGCTGCATGATCGCCGCGGCGCTGTCGCGAATCGCTTGGTTTGGGTTGAAAGTGGGGTCCAGCATGGATCCGACCTGGTCCAAATTGAGCAATGCCTTGCCGAGCATTCCGAGTTCCGGCGCCAGGATGAGTCCGTACCGGCTCGACACGTTCAGGATCGCGAGCACGAGCTTTCCCACCTGCGTCTGCTCCAGCGTTGCACCCTGTTGGGTGGCGACAAGATCGGTGACCGCACGGGTAAAGCCGGCCTCATCAAACGAAGGTGTCCGCTGCGAGATTTGCACCGAGTAATTCATCACGTCGTCGCTGCGGCCTTCGCTGATCGCGAACACGAGCTGGGTCAGGCTGGACTGAAGCCGTGGCGGGATGAAGGCAACCATGCCGAGATCGAGCAGCGCGATGCGCCCGTCATTGGTGAGGAAGACATTCCCCGGGTGAGGATCGGCGTGAAAAAACCCGTCGATCAGAATCTGCTTGAGGTAAGCGCGAAACAGTTCGTCCGCAAGTTCTTTCCCAGGCAGCTCCAGCTTCCCGACATCGCTCAGCTTTGTGATTTTGACCCCGCTGATGTAATCCATCGTCAGCACTAGTCCGGTCGTGTAGTCGTCCACGGGCTTGGGGACGACAATCCGCTTGAACTCTTCCAGGTTCCGTCCAAGAGTGATCAGGTTCTGTGCCTCACGCCGGTAATCAAGCTCCCGCAAGAGGCTTTTGCGAAACTCGTCCAGGAACTGTCGCAGATGGTGTTTGCGGCCGAAATCCGTGTGCTCATCCACCCAGTCCGCGATCTGCTCCAGAGCGTCCAGGTCGTCAGCGATCACCTGCCGGATGCCCGGTCTCTGTACTTTGACAGCTACCTGGCGCCCGTCCCGCAGCCGCGCACGATGGACCTGGCCCAGGCTAGCGGCGGCGATCGGCGTGGATTCGAACTCGGCGAAGGCTTTCGACATCCGCAGTCCAAGCTCGGCGTTGACGATGCGCTCAACTTCGGCGAACGAAAAGGGTTCGACATCGTCTTGCAGGCGGCCCAGAGCATCCACATACTCGCTCGGCAACAGGTCATAGCGCGTGGAGAGCACCTGGCCCAGTTTGATGAACGTGGGGCCAAGCTTCTCGAGATCGGCGGCAAGGGCCTCGCCGGTGGCCGTTGCTTCGCCATTGGGGCCGGGATCTTGGATCGCCTCGTCGAGCCCGACCTGCTTGACCAGACCCGGCCGACCGTACTTTGCCATAAGCCAGGCAATGTCTCGATAGCGTTTGAGATGCTCGGGCCGAAGAGAGATCCCCATCACGGCGACAAAGCCCAGCCGCCCCAACGACGAATTACGTCGCTCGCCCCGACGGACCTGTGGAGCGGTGGAATCACTGAGAGAGTTGTCGGGCTGAATAGATGCCGAGCGGTATCAAGACCCATTGGGAGGCCAGTTTTGGGGTGCAGTCTTTGTCGCCTCATCGGAAGTACCACCCGCGTCCTGTTCTCGTGCCGGAGGAACCTCGGGTCATAGGGTCGTGCTCGCTGCTGCTGGAATGGCGATCTTCGATGCGATCGGAAAACCGCAACGTCGGCGGTGCCGGCCGTCTGCCTCCCATGCACCTCTCGAGAGAATCAGTTCGGGTCACTTCCGACCTGGCAGGAACGACGCTAAACCCACCTATTGCTTCCCTCGCGGTGGCTTTGCCGTCCAATTACTCGATCAGCTTCCCGCAGGTTGCTCGCCGTCTCCGCTTTCTCCACGCGTCGACCCTTTAGCAGCGTCGTTGAGGTCGTCCACAGTGAATGTAGAAGGGCCGAGGGTGCTTCTCCTACTCCCACGACCGCAGTTCAAACACATTCTTTGCCCTACCAGAATTGGTTGATATTCAGGCTGGCTGGACAGATTGGCCAACTATCCGGCCATTGACGGCGCCGCCGAAGCCGACAAGGAGAGTCCACCATCGACCGTAACAAAGGCAGCAACTCTGCCCTTACCCGGCCTGCCGGGCACGCCTGAAGCAGGTCCAAATCCTCAACCTGAGCGCCCAACGCGGTTATCACTATCTCCCGCTGAAACCCGAGCCATCGCGCTCGCTCTGGGAATCCCCGAGCTGACCGTCGAGCGATCGCGGGGCATTCAAGCAAATCCCGAGATTCGGCCTGTAGAATCACCGATCGCCGCAGCGCTTTAGATCCATAGATCGGAGGCCTGCGGTCGTACTGTCGCGCTTGTGACCGAAGCCACAGCCAAGGCTGGCTCCTCGTCAAGCTCAGAAGAGTCGTCGAAAACGAAGGGCAACCATCACAGCTGAGGGAATGGCTACCAAGAGGACAATCATTAGGCCGAAACCGCCCAGAGAGTGAAGAAAGGCTGGCTGCGGAAAGGTCGTCCCGAAGAAGCCAACCACAAGGGTCGCCGGCAGGAGGACGGTCGCCACAATGGCGAGCAATTTCATCACTTTATTGGTCCGATGCGACATCTGCGAAACATAGATCTGAAAGGCTGAATTCACAGAGTCCCGTGCCGCAAACAACCGCTCGACGATTTGGTCCAACCGTTGCTGCAGGTCTCTGAAATAGGGCTCGATTTCGGGTCCCGATATGAACTCAAAGTCCGGGCGCATGAACGCCGAGAAGACCAAACGATGCTGTTCCGCAAGCCGGCCGAGCAGGAAGACGTGCCGTTTTAGCCGTAGGAGGTCGGCCAGGAACACATCGGTATCAACCCGTAAGGCGCTCTCTTCCATCTGCTGAACGCCATCCTCCAGGTCCTCGAACAGCTTTTGGTAGAAATCGAGCATCTCATCGAGGACGATGTAAAGCACATAAGCGGTATGCAGCCGGACCAGATCTGGGCTTTGGTGAACGCGGTCTGCGATCTCGGCTAGGAAAGGAATCTCGTTCTTGTGGACGGTGAGCATGTAATTCTTGCCGACGAATAGATCGAGCTCTCCGACGTCGACTGCGAGCTCACCTTTGGGGGTAATTACCGTTACGGACAGATAGAAGTAGGTACCGAAGGCGTTGATCTGCGGTCGCTGCCATGGCTCGAGCGCCGCCGCGACCGAGATCGGGTGGAGGTTCAATAACTTGGCCAGCTTCTGGAGGTCGGGCTCCGAGTAGTCGGACAGGTCGACCCAGGCCAGATTCTTGTCCTCCGCCGAGAGCGCGGGTAGATCTGCGAGGTCGAAATCCTGCCCGGGATCGGTCCCGCTAAAGAGCCAGGTCCGAAATACTGCCTTGGAACTAGCGCCACTACGTTTGGCCGGTGCCGCGGCCTCCTCGTCTGCCACCGATTCAGCCTTTGGGGGGAGTCTCCCTGAGGCTGCTTTCTTGTCGCCCTGCGACAGGCTCTCTCGACGCGGACGTTTGGCCAAGACAGCTAAAACCTATCAGCCTCTGCCTGTTGTTGCCGTCGCGAGGCATGCTTGCCCTATTCAAGTTCAGAAAACGGGATGGGTGCGGCTCACAACAGATCCCGGTTGTTTCTGGACCGCGGCGAACGTAGAGGTGGTCGGGAGCCCGGGATTTGAAGCCGGGGCCCCCGGGTCCCGAACCGTGTCGTCGGCGTGTCCTCGACTGTCCCGCCGGGCTCCGTAAGGGGCCGAGTGAACTCCGTGATCCGGCATTGATCCGGCATGCGCGTCCAGATCCGCTGCAAAAGCCAAGCTCAATCGGGCTTGAGACTGATCCGGAAATCGCATTCCCGGCACCGGACGGTTCTAGCAGGTCAGGTCAGGACAGCAGGGGAGCGGTCCCGAGGTTCTCGCCCTCCAGCGGGCGCGATATCGTGCCTTCGGCGGGACGACCAATAGCCTCGGATTCTAGACACGGCCTGTTAGGTTCAACCCGGCGTCAGAACAGAATTGGCCCACAAAATTGCTGATCTTCTTACGCCCACCCCCTTAAAACAGGGACATGGCAAAGGTTAAAACGAAGCGTCGGCGGCCCGACGTCACCGCAGCGGAGCGCGGCGGCGATTGGAGCAAGCGCATGGATCATGAGGGGGTTCCCGGCGACGCCACCATGGAGCAGGCCCTCTACTGGAAGCAGATCTACACCGAGATCCTGACCATGGAGGAGAAAGTCCTGGCCACCATCCGCAACCTGATGGTCGGTCAATCCGAGGAGGGACAGCGCGAGGTCGAGCTCACCAACGTTCCGGTCGTCGTCGCCCAGGCCGAACGGTTTCGCCAGCGCCTCGGCTACTGGGAGGCTCGGGTACACCAGCTCGGCGGAGCAGTTCCGCGCAAGCGTGCTGCACTGGCCACCACGTAGGGCGAGGGCCTCGTTCCAGTCGTCGACACTGACGTTGGAATAACCGAATCAGATTTCGAAGGAGGTCTTAATGAAGGATCAGGTTCGTGGCAAGGCGGAAGAGATCAAGGGCAAGGCCACCGGCAACCGTACCGAGGAGACCAAGGGCAAGTTGAGGCAGCAGGTCGGCAAGGCCAAGGGCAAAGTCCGTGACGTCAAAGAGGACNNCGTACGTAACGCGTGACTGCAACCCCGGCTCCCTCAGAAAACGAATATCTAGGAGATTTACTGGAATGAAAGTTCCCGCGTAGCACAAAGCGGAGCACAAGCAGCAGGGGACGGCCAATCGCCGCCAATGCGACGAGTGCGTCAAGAAGGCCTAGATCTGTCGATACCGGAATCGAAAGCGTCCCGAACCAACCATATTCACTGAGGTACAGGAATGGAAAGAATCACCATCGTCGGCGTGTTCACAGACCGCACAGCTGCCGAGTCAGCGGTCGTGGCTCTCGAGAAGGCCGGATTCACGCACGAGCACATCGGTTTCGCGGGGCACGGCGACCCTGCCTCCACTGAGGAAA
>PLYZ01000039.1 GCA_003151935.1 Candidatus Dormiibacterota bacterium
CGCCGCGGCCGGCGTGCCCGTGGCAGGGGCCGGTGGCGCTGCGGGAGAGCCCCAGGTCGGCGCCGGAGCAGCGGGCGGCGCCCCGGGCGCGCCCCATGTACCCTGGCCGGGCTTCGCCGGCGATGCGGCCGGTTGATCCCAGCTTGGCGAGGCCGATGGCGGCACGACCACGGTCGGTGCGATTGGGCTTGGTGCATGCGTTGCCATGGCTGGAGGGGCCCAGGTCGAGGCGACTCCCGCGGTCTGGCTCGCAGGCGCTGCGGGGCGAACGGGCGGTGCCGACTTCTTGTGCCTACGCCTGCGCCGCACCTGCATGTAGAGGATGCCGGCGACCAACGCCACCACGGCCAGGATTATGTATGCGTATTCAACCGACATCCGGTGGAGAGCCTCCCTTTCGCCGTTTCCGGCCGTGGATCAGAGACATAAAACAGCATCCGCGTAGTGCTGAAGTATGGCATCCGAGCCTCCAACCTTGAAATAGGTTCAGCGTCGAATAGTAGCTACGAACCCACCGTCCCCTCGATGACAAGGCGCCCGGACGCGATCCCGGGCACGGTGATGTCCGCCTCCAGCGAATGTGCTCCGGCGCCCAGCGGATCGCCGCCGAGGACGTGGACCACAACACGTCTCCCGAGCGGCAGATCGAGCCGTCGTGGCAGTGGGGCCAGCGCGGCGTGCGTCTCGATGTGCAGCTGGTGGCGGGCAAGCACGACCCCGTCCAGGCGCAGCCCGGTCACACCCACGAGGACCGCGGGCCTCGTCCGGTTTTCGAGCACGAAGCTCATGCCGTCGTTCTCCGCGCGAAGGCTCGTTACATCGGCCAGGCGCTCCGCGAGGTAGCGCGGTATCTCGGGCCTCGGTCGAGGTGACGGAAGCGAAGACGTGACGGTGAAGAGCAGCTCCGCGCGGTCGAGCTCACGCCCAGCCACCGTCAACACGGCCTCCAGCTGGTAGCCGCCCTCCGCCGGGAGTGGAAGGCTCAGAGTGGTCGCGCTCACGGCGGGCTCGAACGCAGTCGGGATCTCGGCCTCCACGGTTCCTGCATACGACTTTCTCTGCACCGCGTCGCGGATGCGCCTCACGCCTCGACCGCTCGCGGCGCGCTCACGGGTTAACGACCATCGAATCGAACCGCGTCCGGAAACCTCCGGGTCGTCGTTGACGATCACCAGGCGCGCGGCGAAAGGCCTGTCCGGTTTTTGCAGGATCCCGAAGGGCCGGTCGGGCTCGAAGGCGAGCGGTTCGATGATCACGCGGGTCGGTTCGAAGGCGCGTGTGAGCGCTGCGAGGGCCGGCTTCGGCCGCCGCGCGCTGTCCAGCAGGCCGAAGCCGATTCCTGGAAATGGATCGACCAGGTGATACGCGAATGCTCCCCAGCACGACTCGAATTTGCGGGTGCGCATGTGCTCGGCGGCGAAGCCGATCACGTCGGCCTGGTATCGCTGTGAGGCTTCGGCGTAGGACTCGAGGCTCTGGTGAGCGGACGGCAGGCCGGCGCCTCGCTCCGCCCAGTTGACCGGCTGAAAGCCGGCGTAACGCCACGATGGTTCGTCGTCCGCCGCGGGCCATCGCGTCTCGATCTGCTCCCACGCCGGAGAATCCACGTCGGGCAGCGACTGTGCTCCGAAAGCCGTGACCATCATCGGCTCGACCTGGGCAAGGTCTGCCCATGAGCCCGCGGACCAGCCCAGCATCAGGTGCAGGTCGACGTCGCCCGATGCGGCAAGGGCGGGGCGGCTCGGGTCGAGACGCTCGAACGACGCTTTGAGCTCCTGGTCGATCGAGTGGTTCTGCCGCACGGCGTGAACCTCACCGAGATCGGAGTTCGTGGCGAGCCACGGCGGATCGTCATGCGCGACCCACATCACGATCGACGGCCGGTTGTGCAGCATCTCGACCATCTCGGCCTGCTGCTCGCGCGCGGCCTGCTCGAAGAAGCGAGCGTCGTTGGCGGTTGCGTGGTAGGCGTACGTGCCGGTCAGCGGCAGGTCCTGGATCACGAGCATGCCCGCCGCGTCGGCGCGCCGGTAAAAATCCTCCGGCAGCACGTTGGCGACCACTCGCAACGCATCGAGGTTGGCCTGTTTCGCCATCGCAAGGTCGGCGTCGAAACGATCCACACTGAGCTCATCGAGCCGGTACGACGGCGCGTAGCACGCGCCACGGAGAAAGATCGGCCGCCCATTGACCGAGAGAGCCCACCGGCGGGGCCCGATGTCCCACGTGAGGTCGCGAAACGCGAAGGTGTCCTCCACGCGAGCCGATTCCGTCGCTCCAGCGGCGCGCGTGATGAGCTCGGCGCGGTAGATCGGCTGGTCGCCCAGCCTCCACGGATCCCACCGGCGCGCACCGGGAAACGCCAGTCGCATGGTCAATGTCTGGTCTGCGCCACCGGCCAGGCGGACCTCCCGCTTCAGCCGCAGCGCGTCCCGGCCCGGCACCGGAACGGTCAGCTCCACCTCGCCCTCCATCTGACGTCCGTCGAGGTTGCGCAGGCGCGCCTCGACGTCGAGCCGGCCGTCACCGCCCTCGAAGTGGGGCTTGACCCGCATCCAGTCGATCGTGATCGGCCCCACGTACTCGAGCTCGACCGGGCGCCACATGCCGACGGGCACCTCCCACTGGTACTGGTCGGGCAGGCTCGAGTAAGCGGAGGCGGGGTAAGGCTTCAGGTCGCCGTCGTTGAACAGCCCCATGATGTGGCGCTTCTTGTCGGGCTGGCTTTCCACCGGCGATTCGCAGCAAATGACGAGCAGGTTCTCGGGCTTCAGGTAAGGCGTGAGGTCGAAACCAAACGGTGCGAAGTACCCGTAGTGCGACCCCAGAAGCTTTCCGTTCAGCCACACGTTCGTAGCCAGGAATGCCCCACCGATACGCAGCACGACGCGACCCGAATGATCCGGGCGAGGAAATTCGGTCCGGTACCAGACGGACTGGCGTCCCGCTCGCGCCGACAGTTGGCGCGGAACCTCAATCGGCTTCCAACCAGAGCTGCGACCGACGGTCAGCCCTTCCGCCTCTCCCTCACCAAGCGGCATCCAGACCGCCTCCCACGCGCTCAACTCTCGGATGCCGGCCGAACGCTGCGCCAATGGTAGGAACAGGCAGTCGCTCATCTAGGGATCATCTCAGCGCCACAAAGGCGCCGTCGGCGGTGGCGCAATAGAGCACCGGCCGTCCGATCGAGGCGGCGAACGCCTTGGTTTGAGTGCTGTCGACAAGAGCGAGGATGCTGCCACCGAACCCGGCGCCCATGATGCGCGCGCCGTAGCATCCCGCTATCCCCCACGCCTTCCCTACCAGCGCGTCCACAGTTGGGGTCGAGACTTCGAAATCGTCGCGAAGACTCTCGTGCGACTGCTTCAGCAAGCGCCCGAGCTCGTTGAAATCGCGCCGCCCCAGCGCATACACGAATGCGTGCACGCGCTCGATCTCGGAGTCGACGTGGCGGCGGCGCTTCGGGTCGAAGGCCTCCGCCTCTCGTCTCCTCTCGTTGTACGGAGTGTCGGCCAGGTTCCGATGCTCGCCCGAATCGATCACGGCAATCGCGAGCTCGTCGGGAAATGGCACCGCCTTGTATTCGAGGGTCGTGCAGTCGAGCAGCAGCGCGTGCCCGCGGTGCCCGAGCGCCGACGCGACCTGGTCCATCACGCCCACCTGCACACCGGTCGCCTTCTGCTCAGCGCGCTGGCAAGCGAGGGCCGCCTCCATGCCATCCATGTCGGGACGTAGCCCTACGGCTGCCGCCACCAGGAGCGCAGCGGAGGAGCTGACCCCCGTTGCAGGCGGCACATCGGAGGTGACCGTCACCATTTGCGCCTCGGCGCCCAGCTCCTCCCCCACCGCCCGCACGTATTCGAGGCCACCAGGCACCGCACTCTCGACAGACCAGCTCTCCGCCGGATGTCCGGTCACGGTCGTGAGCTTGTCGATCGCGGCCGGCAGCACCACACCACCGAGGTAATCGACGTGCTCTCCGATGAGGTTCACGCGGCCAGGCGCTCGCCCAAGCCACGAGCCTCCGGCCTGGCTAGATTCCACGCAGCTCCGCAGCGGTGTCCTCGGCGCGCGCGTCGAGGATGAACGCGCCGGCGCCGAGCTCAGAGCCGGCCAGATACTTCAACTTGTCCTGGCTGCGGTTGGGCGGGTAGAACTCGAGGTGGAGGTGGTGGTGCCGGCCGCCGCGCCCCGGCGGTTTCTGATGCATCGCCATCACGTAGGGAAGCGGCCGGTTGAAGAGGCGGTCGTACTTCTGCAACAGGCCCTTGAGCGTGCGCGCGAAAGACTCGTCATCGTCCGGGTCGAGGTCCGCAAGGCCACCACGATGACCGATCGGTGCCAGGTGGACCTCGTACGGCCAGCGCGCGAACGAAGGGACGAACGCGATCCAGCGCTCATCGCGCAGCACGGTGCGCTCGCCGCCCTGCTCGCCTTCGATGACGTCGCAGTACAGACACCGCCCGGTCTTGCGCATGTGCCGCGCCTCAGCGGCCAGCTCTCGCTGGATGACAGGGGGCATGAAGGGGTAGGCATAGATCTGGCCGTGTGGATGGCTGAGGGTGACACCGATCGCCTCGCCACGATTTTCGAAGACGAACACATAGCGCACGTTGGGCAGACGGCCGAGCTCGTTCGTGCGGTCACGCCAAACCTCGATCAGGTCCTGGATGTGGCCGACGGTCTGCTCACCGAGGGATGAATCGTGATCCGACGTGTAGCAGACGACCTCGCACCGTCCCTGTTCGCCCGTGTACGAAGGAAAGCGGTTTTCGAAGACCGCGATGTGATAGTCGGGCTCGGGGATCTCGGTCTCTTCCTTGCCGGGACGGGTCGGGCACAAAGGGCAGTGGTCGGCCGGCGGGTGATAGGTGCGGTCCTGCCGCCACGGGGCGACGGTGACCCATTCTTCCAGCAGCGGATGCCAACGAAGCTCGCTCACACGCTTTCGTAGTAGATCAGGTATCGACCGTCGGGCTTCTTGACCACGCGCTTGATGAGCCGCTTCGTTTTCAAGTGCTCGAAGAGTCTAGTAGGGCAGCCCCCCAAGGTTTCGACTGGTACACTTCGGAGCGAAGTTCAACGCCCGTGGGGCAAAGGAGGTGAGGCGGAAGCTTGGATAAACCGAATCGTGGTGCCAACCGCCTCGTTTGCCAGCCGGGAGCTCAGGAGGATGTAAGCCTCTAGGGCTTCCATTCCGAATCCGGCTCCTGGAGTCGGAGGCGGGAAGCACTGCGAACGTCGACCGGCGAGGGCCTGGGTCTCCCAGGCCCTCGTCTTTTTCAGCCCAGTAGGATTGCTCCGATGAGCCAGGACTTCTCGGCGCGACTCAACGAGCTGCCTGAAGGCTGGCTCAAAGCGATGGGCATCACCATCACGCTCGCCACATCTGACGAGGTGCGCGCTGAGCTGACAGTCGGCCCAGAGCACCTGCAGGGTTACGGGATCGTCCACGGCGGCGTGCACTGCGGGCTCATCGAGACCCTGGCTTCGATTGGCGCGGCGCTGGCCGCCTTGCCCCGCAACCAGTCGGTGGTCGGCCTCGAGAACAACACGAGCTTCGTTCGCGCCGTGCGCGCGGGCGCCAGGCTCCACGCGGTATCGACACCGATCACGCGTGGCCGCAAGACCCAGGTTTGGGAGGCGCGAATTCTCAATGATGCGGACCAGATCGTCGCGACTGGTCGTGTCCGGCTGCTATGCCTGGACGCGGACCAGGAGCTCGCGGGCGAGCAGGTCAGTGGAGCCCTGCACCCGGGCACCTAGGGCGAAACGTCACCTGCCAGTCACGTAGCTGAAGATGATCTGGTCGATCAACTGCTCGATCGGCGCCAGGTTGTCGGTGTAGACCTGCCCGTGGTAAGGCGACATCCTGAGCTTGCCCTCGCCCAACGCGCTCATCGCCGCGTCACGTGCGAGCGGCGCTGAAACCAAACCGAGGTTGTGCGTGACATCGTCCACCGTGGTCGGCTGGGTCGATGCGTAGACGACCGTGTTCGCGTAGTTGGGATCATCGAGCAGCATCACGCTCGGGAACACGGCGGCCATCGTGCTCGCAAGCGCATCCACCAACCGGTAGTCGGTGGCCGTACGTCCGACGTTGACGGCGATCACACCGCCTGGATTGAGGTGCGCTCTCACCTGCTGGAAGAACTCTCGCGTCGTCAGGTGGAACGGGATATACGGCTGCTGGTAGGCGTCCAGGACGATGACGTCGTAGTGGCCGGCCTGCGTGTCGAGCCAGTAACGCGCGTCGGCTACGACCTCGTGGGCATGGGCGTCATCCAGGTGGAAATAGCGTTGACCGACCGCAAGGATTTCGGGGTCGATCTCCACCCCGGTGATGTCGATCTGGTCGCCGAACGCGAGTCGGTACTCCCGCGCCGCCGTGCCGGCAGCGAGGCCGAGGAAGGCAACCGAGCGCGGCGTCACCGGCGCAGCTTGCGCGGGACGGAACGAATCCGCGAGCAGAAGGTAGTCCCAGTAGCCGTGAGTCAGGTTGCTCTGTGAGTCGTAGATCGAGTGGATCGCCTGGCCCTCGTTGAGGATGAGCTCGGTCCTGGTGCCGTCCTGCACGACCTGGATGTAGTTGTATGCCGACTCTTTTTCGTAGAGGAGCGAGCCCACCTCCGGCGGCTTGATCCCCGATGGAAGCAGAACCCACGCGAGGATCACCGCGATGCCGAACGCCGCATACGCCCGTCGCCGCGGCCACAGCCCCACGACGGAGATCACGACGAGCGCGAGGCCGAAACCCACCAGCGTCGGACGGGTGCCGAACGTGGGGATGAACCAGAAGACCGGGAGAAAGGTGCCCAGAATGCTGCCCGCTGTAGAGAGTGCGTAGACGCGGCCCGCGGTGTTGCCGCCGGTCTCGATGTTCTTGAGGAGGAGGCGGATCGCGAACGGGCTGACGCAGCCCAGCAGGACGACCGGGATCGCAAACAGCAGCACCACCGCGAGCAGAGTCCCAGCGACGAGGCCGACGCTGAAATCTTTGAACCCCTGCTGCGAAAGAAGCAGGATCGGATAGCTGACGAGAGGAATCAGTCCGATCCACAATCCGGCCCACGCAGTGATCTGGTACAGCACCTCGTCGTGCGGGTGGCGGTCGGCGATGCGGCCGCCTATGACATAGCCGGCGGAGAGGTAGATGAGAATCAACCCGATCAGCACGCCCCACACGTACAGGCTCGTGCCGAAATAAGGCGCAAGCAGTCGCGACGCTCCGAACTCGACTCCGAGCGAGGTCATACCGGATACAAATACGATCGGGAGCAGCAGCCGGCGGGACCATGTAGTGGGCAAAACGCCCTAGAGATTAGCTAGTGCGGGCTACTGACCCGTCGGCTGCTCTTCCGCCCACTTGCGAGTGCGCTCGTCCATCGGCACCGGCAGCTGCACCCGGACCTCCGCGTACAGGTCGCCCGGAGGTCCGCCTTTTGGATCGGGAAGGCCAAGCCCGCGAAGGCGGATCTTCGTTCCGTTCTGCGTCTCAGGCGGGACCTTGAACTGCACCTGTCCGCCCTTCAGGGAGGGAGCCGCCACTTCGCCGCCGCGGAGCGCGATGTGCAGCGGGACGGGCACCATGACCCGCAGGTCCTTGCCCTCGCGGGTGAATAGCGGGTCGGGCGCGATCTGAACCCTGGCGCGCAGGCCCGGCACGCGCAGCACGGTGCCTTCCTTGACGCCGGCCGGAACCTTGACCTCGACGCGGCGCCCGCCCGGCAGCTCGACGGTGCGGCTCGTACCTCGGTAGATCTCCGGGAGGCTGACGGTGATCGGCGCCTCGACATCCGTCGGCTGCTGCCGCGCGCGCCCGCGATTGCCGCCGAAGATCGACCCGAAGATGTCGCCCATTCCACCGCCCTCGCCGAACAGGTCTTCCATCTCGTCCGGCGTCACGGTCCGGTACTGCGCGCTCGGACCGGCTGCGTTGCGAAACCCGCCCGTCCCACTGCGCGCACCAGGCTGAACGCCGGCGGCGTGGACGGCCGCCCAGTCGGGGCCGAACTCGTCGTAGAGCTTCCGCTTCTTGGCGTCGGAAAGCACCTCGTGGGCCTCCGAAACCTCCTTGAAGCGCGCCTCGGCCTGCTTGTCCCCTGCATTCAGGTCGGGATGGTGCTTGCGCGCGAGCTTGCGGAAGGCAGTCGAAATCTCCTTCTGGGTCGCCGCCCGTGGCACGCCGAGCACCTCGTAGTAGTCCTTGACCTTAGACATGGCCCTTCTTCCCTACCCGCTTGAGTAGGCCGACCAATCCGGGCCGCGAGCGATAGCCCAGCCTCTCGTTGATGTGGAGCATCGGGCCATTCTCGGCATCGTTGTCGGTGTAGACGAACGGCACTCCCAGCTCGGCCGCCTGGGCCAGGGACTGCAGCTTGACGGCCCGCGCGATGCCTCGCCCGCGGTACTCAGGATCGCAGCACGTGTAACCCGTCCACACCGAGCCTCGGACCGGAGGAAACCGCAGGTATGACATCGCGACCGGGCGCTCGCCCGCGAGCGCAATCCACCAGCGGTCGCGGGGCCGGTCCGGCGAGCTGGCTCGGCGCACGAAATCTTCCATCGCCTCCGGCAGGATAGGAAATGTGGTCGGTATGTCCTTTCGCGTCACATCGTCGAGGGCGTGGAGCTTTGTGAGCGCCGCCGGATCCGTCCAGCCGGCCACGGTCGACAGCTCGATGCCATCGGCGGATGCCTTCGCCCTCGCCTCATGCGCCTCGCTTCTCAAACGGTCGCCGTGCTGCCCGAGGTCGAGCTCCCAGACGTTCTCCCGCCTGTCTCGCTCAAAGCCGGTACGAGCCATCGCCTCGAGCATCTCGGGTTCGTCCTCACCCGCATACCCTTCGAGGATCTCGGAACCGGCCATCTCGGCCTGTTCGGCCAGCCACCGCCATAGAAACGAAAGGAGATCCACGTCGAGCCGGGCGGCGTCGAGGTAGACGCCGACCTCGCAGTGCCGCTCCGGGTCCTGCTCCGGCGGCCCGTGCAGCCAGTCGAGGAACGCGACCGCGTGGCCATCGAGCTCCGCGATGTATCGCCCAACACTCCAGGCGCGCCTAGTCCGCTCCCAGCGATAGCGCGTGACGACCGGGTCCTGGGCGAAGACGGGATATGCAGACGTCATGAGGTCGGCGGCGAGCGCCGCGTCGTCTAGTGTCGCCGGACGCAGGACGGGTTCGATCACGGCCCAGACTCTAGTGATATCACCACGGGGACGATCCCTTTCGGGCTGACTTCGAGGATGCCAACCGACGGCTTCGGATATCGGCGCAGGTGGCGCGCCACCTGCAGCCAGCACCACTCGAACCAGCCCGGGTGCTGGGCGAGGCGACGCGTCGCCGTGGACGGGCTCCACTGGTGCACGCCGCCAGGGTTGAAGAGCAGCACGCCGTCCAGCGTCTCGACCCTGGCCCGGTGGGTGTGGCCGTACACGATCGCGTCAGCGTATGGAAAGCGGCGTCTCAGCGTGCGCGGCAGTCCGCGATGCGGCCTGAAGTAACCGAGGCTCAAAGTCCACAGGAGGGTGTTGGGCTCCTCCAGCCAGCGGCTGCGCTGCCCATGCACCACCACGATTCGCCTTCCCTCCACGCTTACCTCGCGCGACATTGGCAGCCTCTCGAGCGAACGGTCATGATCGCCCCTCACCGCCTCGACCGGCGCCAGGCGCCGTAGGGCGGCGAGAGTCTCCTCGCCATCGATATCGCCGGCATGGAGTACGAGGTCGACGCCGGCGAGAACCTCGAAGAGGCGGTCGGGCAGCCGCTCGAGGAACTCGGGACAGTGCGTGTCCGCGATGACGCCGACGCGCGTCGTCATGTCCACCGCCCCGCGTTGCGGGTCGTCATGTCCACCGCCCCGCGTTGCGGTTCGTCATGCCGGCTTCCCCACCTTGCGTTCGCGTGGCATCGTCAGGAGCACCACGAGCGGAGCCAGGCTCAGCACGGCCGCGACCCCGAACACCACGGGCTGGCCCGCGCCGAAAGCCGCGGCCCCGATCAGGGGGCCGATGACGCCCCCGAAGTAGAAGGGGAACAGGATCTGGCCGAGCACCGCACCTCGTCGTTCCGGGCTCACGGTCGCGGCCATGACGGCCATGCTCGCGGTGAGGATGGCGGCGGCGAAGACGCCGTTGGCGAACAGGCCCGCGGCGAACAGGAAGATGTTGTGGCTCAAGCCGACGATCGCCAGCGCCAGCGAGGCGCCCACCGACGTGAGGCTGAGCACCGATACGTGGCCAAACCTCTGCATCACAAGGCCCCACAGCGGAGAGGCGATCGCCTGGCCCAACCCGACCGCCGAAAGGACGACTCCCACGGCAGTCACCGTGTCGCCTGGGGCCAGTCGCGCGATGTAGATGGGCGCGTAGGGCAGAACCGTCCAGAGCCCGATCTGCGTCACGGCCGTGGCGAGAAACAGGCGCCAGACGAGCGGCTTGCCTGCAATCTCGGCAACAGCGCCGCGCAGCAGGCTGGCGACGCGAAGGTCGGCCGGGCGGGCATGGTCGGTCTCACGCATGACAACCGTGAGCAGCACGGCCATCAATGCGGAGAGTGCGGCGTCGAAGAGCAGCATGCCTCGGATGTCGACGAGGTGGACGAGAAGGGCGCCGAGGATCGGTCCCACCGCGCGGCCGGCCGGCGACCCCGCGCCCACGATGCCGACCGCCAGGGCAAGCCTCTGTCTTGGGGTGGTGGAGGCCTGGACCGCGAGCATCACGCCCGTGTTGCCGAGGATGAATCCGTTGAGCGATCGAAACAGCAGGGCCATCCACGGGCTGGTCGAGAGAGCCCAGCCACCGAAGATCACCGCCTCGATCGCCGCGCTGCGCACGATCACGAGCTTGCGGCTGTAGCGATCGGCGAGGACGCCCCAGAACGGCGCCATCGGCAGAGCGAGAATCCAGCCGAGGCTCGACATGGCGGCGATCCAACCGGGCACCTGAGCGGCGCTCACGTGGAGCTCGCGCAAGTAGATCGGGGTGTAGGCGGTGAGCTGGTTCCACGACATGCTCTCGACGCAGGTGGTGGCGGCGAACAGAGCGGCGATGACCGCCCACCCGGCCAAAGACTCAGCCTTCGATTCCGCCTTCATGGCCCGTCACAGCTTAACCGAGGACCTGGACTTGATCTTTTTACGTCCTAACTTGACAAAATAGTAAGCCTGGGGTTCTAATTTGACCCATGAAAGACATCCGCCGTGAAATCTTGTCCCAGGTTGCGGCAGGCAGCCTGTCCGCGGAGGAAGGCGCCGCCCGGCTCGATTCCCTCGAGGCCGCAGGTCCGGCCGTGGAGCCGAACACCACTCCTGGCCTGCCGCCGGCGCCGCCCCCAGGCACGGCTGCGCGGCACGTAAGGGTGGTCTCCCAGTTCGGCAGCGCTGAGATCGTCGGCGACCCAAGCGTCGCGTTCGCGATCGCGGACGGGCCTCACCGCGCACGCCAGGAGGGCGACACGATGGTGATCGAGCACGAGCCTTTCGACGACGCGGACAGCTTCTCGTTCGGGCACGGTGAGCGGCGCATCGCCATCAACGGTTTCGATATCCAGCGCCGCAAGCTGACGGTGCGCATGAACCCCGACCTCGCGCTGGCGATCAGCATCCAGGCGGGCAACGTGCGCGTGGACGGCGTGCACGGATCCATCTCGACCGACGTTCAGGCCGGCAACTGCAGGGTGGCGGACTTCCGCGGGACGCTCAACCTAGTCGTTCAGGCGGGGAACGTCTCGGCGAGCGGCAGGCTCGACGGCGGGGCCAGCAAGGTCAGGTGCGAGATGGGCTCGGTCAAGATCAACCTCGAGAGGGGCTCGAGCGTGCGGATCACAGCGCGCACGACGCTGGGCAAGGTCTCGATCGAAGGTGAGAAGGACGGGCGCGCGATCGGTCAGTCCGGGCGCGACGTAGTCATCGGCGCGGGAGCCGCCACCCTCGATGTCGACTGCACGATGGGCAACGTGAAGGTGGTCGTCGCTTGATGGCCCGCGATGGAAACCGCCGGCCACCTCTCAACTGCCCCGTCTGCAACCAGCGGCTCGCCCTGACCAGGCTCAGCTGCCCCGCTTGCGACACGGAGCTCTCCGGTGGATTTGCCACATGCGAGTTCTGCGTGATGTCTAACGAAGATCGCGATGTCTTGCGAGTGTTCCTCGCCTCGCGCGGGAACATGAAGGAGCTCGAGAGGCACCTGGGCGTCAGCTACCCGACCGCCCGCGCTCGTTTCGATGCGCTGCTGGCCAAGATCGGGATCGACCGGCCGGCAGCCGTGGCCACTCCGAATCGAGTCGAGCTCATGGAGCAGGTCGCCCGCGGAGAGATCGACATCGACGAGGCGCTCAAGCGCCTCGACGCCAATCAGTAAATCGAGACGCTCAAGCGCCTTGACGCCATTTAACCAATCGAAACAATGCGCCCACTCGAGAACAGCTGAAGGAGGTCATTCATGAATCCCATGGAACATGCGGACCGCGTCCCTGAGGACTTTGCCCGCAACCTCGAGGATCAGCGCGCGCGAATGCAGGAAGCCGGCGCATTCATCTACTACGCGCACTCCCGCTCCGGCCTGCTGGCCCGCTTCCTCCAGCGGATGGCAGACCGGATCGACCCGACCGGCGAAGCTCGGCGCACGCAGCGGTAAGGAAATGGAGGAGCTGAACCCGCCTCCGGCGGTAAACACCTCGCGACCGCGCCCGTGGACAGTGTTCTCGTCAGGATCGTTTCGCAAACTCTGGGTGGCGACGACCCTCTCGCTGTTCAGCGATTTCTTCAGCTATATCGCCATGGCGTGGCTGGTGCTTCAGCTGACCGGATCCAGCCTCGCGCTGGGCACCGTGCTGGTGGCGCAGGCCCTGCCGAGGGCGGCGCTGATGGTCGTGGGGGGCGCGCTCGCCGACCGCCTCTCGTCCCGGCTGACCATGCTCGGGTCGATGGGCCTGCGCGCCGTGGTCGTCGCGCCTCTCGCGGTGCTCGTGCTCGCCGGTCGTGTGCAGATGTGGGAGGTCTACGGGATCGCGGTGGTGTTTGGCATCGTCGATGCGTTCTTCATGCCGGCTCGCAGCTCGATCCTCCCGAAGGTCGTCGCCGACCACGAGCTCGAGCCGGGGAACGCGGTCCTGAACGTGACGGCCCAGACCTCCG
>PLYZ01000090.1 GCA_003151935.1 Candidatus Dormiibacterota bacterium
ATCTGCGATGGCAGCGTGACACCCACCCAGGGCAGCGCAAATCCTGCGCTCACGATCATGGCGCTGGCGGCACGGCTGGCCGACCACCTAGCGGGAACGGCCTAATGGGATCTCGCCTCTGGATGGGTCTAGCCGCCGGATTTGCGTGCGCAGGGGTCGGGATCGCGATGGCGCGCTCGCGGGCGGGCAACCGGTCTCTTCGTGCGCCGTCCTACGACTCAGCGGGTGTTCGGGTGCTCGTACTTGGCGGCGGTTTCGGAGGTTTCACCACCGCCCGGGTGCTGGCTCGCCGCCTCGCTGCCAGGCGGGATGTCGCCATCCGCCTAGTCGATCGCGAGGACTCGCTCACCTTCTGGCCAATGGTCCCAGAGGTCATCCCGGGGGCCATTCAGGCCGCGCACGTGGTCCGTGCCTTGCGAGAGGAGTTGGTTCCTCTCGGAGTCGAATTCGTCCGCACGCGGGTCATTGGCGCCGACCTCGACCGACGTACCGTCCGGACAGGCATCGGGGACATGGAATACGACAAGCTGGTAGTCGCCTTAGGTTGGCAGACATCGTTCTTCGGCACGCCCGGCGCTGCCCAGCACTGCCTGGCCATGCAGTCTCTGACCGACGCGGTCGCTATCAGGACCCGGGTCGTAGACCAGTTCGAGGCGGCCGTGGCTGGATGCCCGCACGACCTCCGTTTCGTCGTCATCGGCGGAGGTTCGACGGGTGTCGAGGTGGTGGCGGGGATATCGGAGCTGATCGACATCCTCATTCCCGAATATCCCGGCCTCTCCGAAGAGGAGGTGCACCTGCTCGTCGCCCAGGCCAAGGACGACCTCCTGCCCCACATGGAGGAGCCACTCCGGCAGGCGGCCGCAAGCCGACTGCGCAAGGACGGTATCGAGCTGCGCACTGACTCGACCGTCAAATCGGTCGATGAGCGAGGCGTGGTGCTCGACAGCGGCGACCGCTTGGACGCCTCCACGGTCATCTGGACAGCGGGAGTCGAACCGAGCCCGATCGCCCGCCGGCTCAAGGGTGCTCGGCTCGACAAGCGAGGGCGGCTCAAGGTCGACGCGTGCCTCCGGGTCAGCGGTCAGTCGGGTGTCTATGCCCTGGGCGACATCGCCGCTGTCACCTCGGGAGGTAAGCCGATCCCCCCAACCGCTCAGGCTGCCGTGCAAGAGGCGGCTGCCGTTGCCAACAACCTGGCTGCCGAGGTGACCGGCGGCGAACCGGAAGCCTTCCAATACCGCTTCATGGGCCACCTTGTCACGCTGGGAGGTCGGTTCGCGGTGAGCCAGGTGTTTGGTGCTCGGCTTTCCGGCTGGGCTGGTCATCTGCTCTGGCGCGGAGTCTATCTCTACAAGCTCGGCGATTGGCGTGATCGGCTGCACGTCGTTTCTGACTGGAGCATCCGGGCGCTGGCGGGCCCCAGGGTGCCCAGGTTGCGCCTCCGATGAGGCTCGCTCGAATGGAGACGAGCGTCTTTCGAATTCCGACCGACCGGCCCGAGGCAGATGGCACCTTTGCCTGGGACTCGACAACGATGGTCCTGGTTGAGTTGGTGGCTGAGGACGGGACCTCCGGGATCGGCTGGAGCTATGCGAGCGGCGCGGCGGCCGCCGTAGCGCAGGACGTCCTGCGGCCTGCCATCGCGGAGCTGGACCTGGCAGATGTCGGCGGCGCGTGGTCTGCGATGGTGGCTGCCGTCCGCAACATCGGACGCCAGGGGATCGCGGCGACTGCGATCTCGGCCGTCGATGTGGCGTTGTGGGATCTCAAGGCTCGGGCGCAGAGATTGCCGCTCTTCCGGCTGCTGGGCCCTTACCGTGACTCGGTTCCGATTTACGGGAGCGGTGGTTTCACCTCATACACGATGGACGAGCTGACCACGCAGCTCGGCGGCTGGGTGGCTGCCGGGATACCACGGGTGAAGATGAAGATCGGGACCGCGTGGGGCACCCAGCTGGAAGTCGACCGCGAACGAATCCTGGCTGTGCGGGACGCGATCGGTCCGGGGCCGGAGCTCTTCGTCGACGCCAATGGAGCCTACACGGCGAAGCAGGCGATACGGCTGGCCGGCGACCTGGACGGAATCGCGAGCTATTTCGAGGAGCCAGTCTCCTCCGACCAGCTAGACCAGCTCGCCCTGATCCGGCGTGAGATCAAGCAGGACGTGGCGGCTGGCGAATACGGTTGGGACCCCTGGTATTTCAGGGCCATGCTCGACGCAGGCGCAGTCGACATCTTGCAGGCCGACGCCACCCGCTGCCTGGGGGTGACTGGCTTTTTGATGGCTGCCGAAATCGCGTACTCAGCGGGCATCCCGTTCTCCGCCCACTGCTCGCCCACCATTCATGCTCATGCCGGGTGCGCGGCACCTCAGATCGCTCACGTCGAGTACTTCCACGACCACGCGCGGATCGAGAGCATGCTCTTCGAGGGTGCGCCGCAACCCGAAGGCGGCCATTTGTCTCCGGCGGCTGACCGTGTCGGCCTCGGCCTCGAGCTGAAGCGCGCTGACGCGGAGGCGTACCGAGCCGCATGAATCAATTCGGATACCCGGTCTGGATCAGCGCCACCCACTTCCTGAACCTCTTGTTCATGGCCTTCCTCGCGCGAAGCGGGATCCAGATCCTGGCGTCTTTCCCGCGGCTTTACCTGAAGGACGACTGCGCGCCCGGGCACGAGATCATCAAGTTCACGAAGAAAAAGGTGCCGATCGACCGCATTCATCAGTCGCTTGACGAGGAGGCCAACGTATCTCCCTGGCTGGCGCTCCCGGGCGGCAAGGGCGCCAACGGCGCCTTGGGAGTAGGCCGCCACTGGCACTTCTTGGTCCTTGTGGCATGGATCGCCACCGGAATCGTCTACGTTGTCTTGCTCTTCGCTACCGATCAGTGGCGACGGCTTGTGCCGACATCGTGGTCGATCATTCCGGGCGCGATCCAGTCGGCGGACGCATACCTCCACTTCCACCTGGCGCCGCCGACACCGGGATATCCATACGATCCGCTTCAGCAGCTGACGTACTTCCTCGTCGTCTTCGTCCTGGCGCCGCTTCAGATCGCTACCGGCGCCGCAATGTCGCCCGCGATCATCGGCCGTTTCCCGTGGTATCCGCGCCTGTTTGGGAACCGACAAACCGCGCGAACGATTCACTTCATAGGGCTGATCGCATTCGCGGCCTTTG
>PLYZ01000094.1 GCA_003151935.1 Candidatus Dormiibacterota bacterium
ACACGCTCGAGGCCGGCATCCCGGAATCGTTCCGAGTGCTGGTCAAGGAGCTGGAGGGGCTCGCGCTCGGGGTCGAGATACTGAGCGAGGACGAGCGCCAGATTGTTTTGTCAGAAGAGGACATCCCCGAGATCCCGCTGGACCNNCGGGGAAGACTCTGCCGAATGATCGGCAGAGTCACATTCAACAAAGTTGAGGGTCCCCGCGAAATCCCAGATTTCGTGGGGTCTGGCCGAATGAAGTTCGGCAGAGTCACATTCAAAGAAGACGGAGTCCTCGCGAAATCGCAGATTTCGCGAGGTTCGGCGGAATAGGTAGGAGAGAAGAAAGAGAACTTGCTCAAGCTAGAGAACTTCGATGCACTAAAGCTTTCGNNTACAAGGGCATCATCTGCGACAAGTGCGGCGTCGAGGTGACCCGCTCGAAGGTGCGCCGCGAGCGCATGGGCCACATCAAGCTGGCCTCGCCGGTGAGCCACGTCTGGTATTTCAAGGGCATCCCGAGCCGGATGGGCCTGCTGCTCGACATGTCCCCGCGCAACCTCGAGAAGATCCTCTACTTCGCCAACTACATAGTCACGGACGTGCATGAAGAGGCCCGCAAGGACATGCTCGCGACCCTTAACATGGATAAGGACGAGCGCGCGATCCGCCTGCGCGGCGACATCGACGCAAAGTCCAAGGAGCTCCGCACGGAGCACGAAGGCAGGTCGAAGAAGCTCAAGGGCGAGGTCGACGCGGAGGTCGCGAAGCTCGAGGAAGAGCTGCAGGGAGCTGTCGACGAGCTGACCACGCAGGGTAAGAAGGCCACGGAAGCGATCAAGGCCGGCATCGGCACCAAGGCGCGCAAGACGCTAAGCGTCGGACTGAACGGCGACGAGGAGACCGTGGTCGAGAAAGGCGAGCTGATGTCGCGCGAGACGTCGCGTGCCGTGCTCGGCAAGGTCCAGGAGAAGATCGAGAAGCTCGAGGCCAACACCAAGGTCGCCCAGAAACGGGCGAAGGAAAGGCTCGACACGGACCGGAAGGCGCTCGAGGCGCAGATTGAGGGTGCTACGAAGACGCAGCGTGAAGGCATCCAGGGTGAGCTCGAGACGCTTCAGCAGGAGATCGAGGCCACACGCACGGACCTCGAGGCCCTGCACCCGAAGCAGATCCTCACCGACACCCAGTTTCGCGACTACTCGGAGCGCTTCGGGCGCACCTTCAAGGCCGGCATCGGCGCCGAGGCCGTCCGCGAGCTGCTCTCGCGCATCGAGCTGACGTCAGAGATGTACCGCCTGCGCGAGGAGTCGAAGTCGACGAGCGGCCAGCGCAAGCAGAAGGCGATCAAGCGCCTGAAGGTCGTCGAGGACTTCCGGAAGTCGAACTCCAGCCCGACGTGGATGGTGCTCGAGGTCCTGCCGGTCATCCCGCCCGAGCTGCGCCCGATGGTCCAGCTGGACGGAGGCCGCTTTGCGACGTCCGACCTGAACGACCTGTACCGCCGTGTGATCAACCGCAACAACCGCCTCAAGAGGCTCCTCGAGCTGGGCGCGCCCGAGATCATCGTGCGCAACGAGAAGCGGATGCTCCAGGAGGCGGTCGACGCGCTCATCGACAACGGCCGCCGCGGCCGTGCCATCACNNGCGTGGACTACTCGGGCCGCTCCGTGATCGTGGTGGGTCCCGAGCTGAAGCTCCACGAGTGCGGCCTGCCCAAGAAGATGGCCCTCGAGCTCTTCAAGCCCTTCGTCATGCGCGAGCTGGTCAACAAGGGCTACACGACCAACATCAAGTCGGCTAAGCGAATGGTCGAGCGAAGCCGGACCGAGGTCTGGGACGTCCTGGACGAGGTCATCCGCGACCACCCGGTGCTGCTCAACCGCGCTCCGACCCTTCACCGCCTGGGCATCCAGGCGTTCATGCCGGTACTGGTCGAAGGCTCGGCGATCCAGATTCACCCCCTGGTCTGCGCCGCCTTCAACGCCGACTTCGACGGNNGCCACCCCGTGGTGGCGCCGACGCAGGACGTGGTCCTCGGCTGCTACTGGCTCACCGCCGCGCGTGGCGACATGCCGACAGGCGAACAGCTCACCAAGCTGCGCGCCTTCACCTCGCAGAACGAGGTCGTGCTGGCGCTCGAGAGCAAGGTCGTCAAGCTCCAGGAATGGATCCGCGTGCGGATCGGAGACACGCTGATCGTCACGACGCCTGGGCGTGTCGTGTTCAACCAGCCGCTGCCCGTCGGCAAGGCGCCGCTCGGGACAGGCGGAGCTTCCCCCGAAGAGATCAGCGCCATGCACCCGCTGCCCTTCCAGAACGCGCACTACGACCGCAAGTTGCTGCGGACCCTGGTGGCGGACCTGTACCGCCTCTACGGCAGCGACGTCACCGCGATCGTGGTCAACGACATCAAGCGCCTGGGCTTCCGCTACGCCACCCAGGCCGGGATCACCGTCTCGGCCATGGACATTCCGCACCCCGAATCGAAGTGGCGGATCATCCGCGAGACCGAGAAGGAGGTTGCCGACGTCGAGCGCATGTACCGCCGCGGTGTCATGACCGACGACGAGCGCTACCGCAAGGTGATCGAGATGTGGCAGGCCGCTTACGAAGAGGTCGGCAACGCCACCGAGCAAGCCTTCGACAAGTTCAGCCCGATCTGGATGATGATGGGCTCGGGCGCCCGCGGAAACATCCAGCAGATTCGCCAGCTGGCGGGTATGCGCGGCCTGATGGCCGACCCGACCGGCCGGATCATCGACCTGCCGATCATGGCCAACTTCACCGAGGGCCTGACCGTGCTCGAGTACTTCATCTCGACCCACGGAACCAGGAAGGGTCTTGCCGACACCGCGCTCCGCACCGCCGACTCCGGCTACCTGACGCGCCGTCTCGTCGACGTCGCGCAGGACGTCATCGTCAGGGAAGAGGACTGTGGAACGACCAACGGCATCTGGGTTCGGGACATCACTCCCGAGCGGGCGAAGACCGAACCGATTTATGAGAAGATCGCGGGCCGCGTCGTGGCCGAGGACATCACCGTCGACGGCAAGGTCCTCGTCCAGACCGGCACCTCGATCACCGACGAATCCGCGCGCAAGATCATCGCGGCCGGCGTGCCGGTCAAGATGCGCTCGGTCCTCGTTTGCGAGGCGCGCGAGGGCGTCTGCCGTACGTGCTACGGCCGCAACCTGGCCACCGGCAAGGTGGTGGAGATCGGCGAGGCGGTGGGTGTCATCGCGGCGCAGTCCATCGGCGAGCCGGGCACCCAGNNGGGAGCTCGAGATCATCCGCCAGGAAGGCTCGCGCAAGGTGCGCGTGACCTCGAAGGAGGAGTTCGAGGTCTCCTACCCGGTCGACCCCAAGCTGCAGGTGCTCGTGAAGAACAAGGACGACGTGATGGAGGGCCAGGAGCTCGCCCACGACGCCAAGGGCAACGTCGTGCGGACACGGCACGCAGGCAAGGTGACCGTTACAGCCAAGGAGATCACCGTGCGGACCC
>PLYZ01000013.1 GCA_003151935.1 Candidatus Dormiibacterota bacterium
CGCGGGCCCTTGGGGCTCGCCTCGACCTCGAACGAGACCTTCTCGCCACCCTGGAGGCTGTCGAAGTCACCTTCGGTGCCACTCCGGTGGAAGAAGAATTCCTTACCGTCTTCGGCTGCGATAAATCCGAAGCCACGGTCCGCGACCAGTTTCTTGATGGTGCCTGTAGGCATTGTCCATCTCCTATATCTCTCGAACTTAGGCTACTCAACTCGGCGAGGCCTGTTCGAGAAAACAAGAGACCTGCGGTGAGCGCCCGCACTGTACGGGCTTTTGACAGTATACCCCAGACGGTCAGGTTCTAATCGGGGAGGTCTCGGACTGCCTCCGGGCCCGGGATTGGTCGACCTCGGTAACGGCGCGGGTGAGGACGCAGGTCCTCCCCCGCGGGACCCCCTCCTGTTGGCGGCGACACCTGGCTGAGTTTTGTAGTGGCATGCTGAGTGACGGCCGGAGTAAATCCGGCCTGATGGCGACGCGCGTCTAGACAATACTGTCAACTGCTGATCGCGGAGGTCTCGGACTGCCTCCGGGCCCGGGATTGGTCGACCTCCGTAAGGTGCCGCTTTCGCAGCCGCAAATGCTTCGGGGTGACCTCGAGCAGCTCATCGTCCCCCAGGAAATCCAGGGATTGCTCCAGGCTCAATCTCGAAGCCGGCGTCAGCCTCACCGAGATGTCCGAGGTGGAGGAGCGGATGTTCGACTGCTTCTTCTCGCGGCAGACGTTGACCCGGATGTCTCCCGGCCGCTTCTGGATGCCGACGATCATGCCTTCGTAGACCTCTTCGCCGGCCTCGATGAAGGTCGTGCCCCGCTCCTGCGCCCCGGCCAGTCCAAAGGCCAGGGACCTGCCGGCGGATGAGGCGGTCAGCGCTCCGTTGCGCTGTTCGCGGAAGTCTCCGAGGAAGGGTCGGTAGCCCATGCCGATCGAACCCATCAAGCCGGTTCCGGCGGTCAGTGTGAGGAAGGTGTTGCGGAAACCGATGAGTCCGCGAGTCGGGATCAGGTACTCGAGCCGGACGCCGCCCTTTTTGTCGTACGTGATCTCCAGCATCTCGCCGCGCCGCTTGCCCAACGCCTCGGTCACAGCGCCGAGGTTTTCCTCGCGCACGTCCACGGTGAGGTGCTCGACCGGTTCCATGCGCTGGCCGTTGATCTTCTTCACGATCGCCTCCGGGCGAGAAACCTCGAACTCGTAGCCCTCGCGGCGCATGGTCTCGATGAGCACCGCCAGGTGCAGCTCGCCCCGACCGCTGACCAGGAACCGCTCTGCTGCTTCTGTGTCCTCGACGTGAAGGCCGAGATTCGTGTCGAGCTCCTTGTAAAGACGCGCTCGCAGCTGACGCGTGGTCGAAAACTTTCCCTCGAGGCCGGTAAACGGAGACGTGTTGACGCCGAATGTCATCCGCACGGTCGGCTCATCGATCGCGATCCTCGGCAGCGGATCCGGGGACTCTGGGTCAGCCAGCGTGTCGCCGATCGCCACCTCCTCGAGGCCGGTCAGCATCACGATGTCGCCGGCGCTCGCGCTGGGCACCGCGACCCTATCCAGGCCGCGATAAACCAGCACCTGCACCACCCTGGCCCGGCGCGCCTCTCCGGCCGCGTTCAGCACCGCGACCGCGACGCCAGGAGCCACGCTACCGCGCGTGATGCGGCCGATGGAGATGGTCCCTGTGTAGTCGTCATAGGCCCGGTTGGCGACCAACATCTGGAAGCCGCCCTGCTCGGCGACCGGGGCCGGGAAGTTGTCGATGATGGTCTTGAACAGCGGTTCCAGGTCCGCCGCGAGGTCATCTGGCTTCAGCCCCGCGCGACCTTCCTTCGCGATCGCGTAGACGACCGGGGCCTCCAGCTGGTCGGCGTCCTCGGCCAGCTCGAGGAAGAGGTCGTGCACGCGGTGCAGCGCCAGCTGAGGGTCGGCATTCTTTCGGTCGACCTTATTGATCACGACGATGATTCGCAGGCCGACCTCGAAAGCCTTGCGCAGCACAAAGCGTGTCTGCGGCATCGGTCCCTCCGCGGCATCGACCAGCAGCAGGCAGCCGTCGGCCATGTTGAGGACGCGCTCGACCTCGCCGCCGAAATCGGCATGGCCTGGCGTGTCGATGATGTTGATGGTCACGCCGGCATGCCGCACGGACGTGTTCTTGGCGAGGATGGTGATGCCCTTCTCGCGCTCGAGGTCGTTCGTATCCATGATGAGCGTGCCGACCTCCTGGTTGTCGCGGAAGGTGTGGCTCTGCTTCAGCAGGGCGTCGACGAGCGTGGTCTTTCCGTGGTCCACGTGCGCGATGATCGCGACGTTGCGTATGTCATGCCGGAGGTTGGCTGAGGTCATTGGATGGCAGCAGGCACTATACGGAGAGGACGGCGAGCTCCGTGGCCGCGCCTAGGAACTAGGCTCGGGCTCGCTCGGCACGAAGCGGTGCGCCGATCTCGTTCAAGAAGCTGAGCAGCTCGCGGTACGACTCGAGGAAAGACGTCTCGTGGTATGCGATCCCTCGCTCCTGGCAGAACTGCTCGATGATCGGCTGCGCGCGACGCATGTTCAATCGCGGCATGCCTGGAAAGAGGTGATGCTCGATCTGGTAGTTGAGCGAGCCGTACCAGAGATCAGTGAGCGGATGGCCCCGAACGTTGCGTGCGGTCAAGACCTGCGTGCGAACGAAGTCGAGGCGAGACTCGCTGTCCGTCTGAGGCATGCCTTTGTGATTCGGGGCGAAGACCGCCGCCATGTACGCGCCGCCGACACCCTTCTGGATCAACACGACCATCAGCGCCGACCATGGGCCGAGGAAATACACCATCGCGCCCACGTACAGGACGGCATGCACAGCCAGAAGGCCGAACTCGAGGCGGCGGTAGCGGGAAGTCTCCTTGATCAGGTACGACAAGCCGGCCGCGTGCATGCTCCACGCCAGGAAGGTCGTGAGCGGGAAGAAGAGGTAAGCCTGGTACATGGCGGCCAGCCTGCCGGCCCCACGCCGCGCCTGAGCCTGCTCGTCGTTGTAGGCGATGGCGCCAACTTTGATGTCTGGATCCAGATCGACGTCGTTGGGGTTGCCGTGGTGGCGGTTGTGCTTCTGCACCCACCAGCCGTAGCTCACGCCCAACAGCAGGTCGGCGGTCACCAGTCCGACGAACGCGTTCTTTCCGGCGGAGTCGAACATCTGGCGATGTCCTGAGTCATGCAGCTGGAACCCGAGCTGCACCGACATGATGCCGAGCCCGAGCGCCGCAAGAGCCTGGCCCCAAATCGTTCCGACGGTGAACACCAGGACGAGGCAGAAAGTCCACACGGCCAGGTTGGTCGTGATGCTGAGCGCATAGTAGGCAGGGCGCTTTTCCAGCAGCCCGGCGTCCTGAATGCGACGCTTCAGGATCGCGTATTCGCGCTCGCTCTTCACACCGGGCTCGCTCCCGGGTCCCGTTTCCACCGCAATCACGGTTGCCACGCTAACAATTCCTCCGATCACGGTGCGTGCGGTTGCGTAACAGAATCCATAACAACGGAGGTTGATGACCGGCTATCGCGCACAATGCCCGATAGCACCTAAGGGCACAGGGGTAACTCCACCTAGGAGCACAGGGGCGCCGGGCGCGCGCAGGGCGCACCTCCAAATAAGAGCAGGCAATATGTACGGCCGATGAGGGTTCGAGCGCTTGGCCCGCCCGTGCGACGTATGTCCGTGGTCGACATTCTTGTCGGCCTGTGCCTCGTCGCCTCGGTGGCTTCACCTTGGTCGATCAGCATTCCGCCTGCTCATCTCACCGAGTCGTTCGGCTTTCAGACCCCGCTTTGCTGGCTGACCGTCGTTGCGCTCATCGCGGCTCTATTCATCCAGGGCCGCGCCGCGGTCATCGCACTTGGGGTGGCTGAGCTCGTCGTCATCGGCTGGTTCGCCTGGGCGATGTTGGTCGTTACCACGCCGCGCTTCGCGAGCCTGCCATTTCCATTCGTCGGCACCGACCTGATCGGGCCGGGTTGGTATGCAGCGGCCGTCGGTCTGCTCATCGCGGCCGGCCTGGTTGTCAAAGAGTTTCACGATCGGGGCGTGCCAATCGGTTTTGACCTGTGGGTGCTGACGGTCATTCCCGGTTATGGATTGGTCCGCCTCGGTCAGGGGTTTCGCGGCATCGTGTGGACAGCGCTGTTTACGGCGGCGCTGTACTTCGGTTCGACCGATTCACCAGACCCGGCGCAGTTCGCGGACTATGGGACTTCCGGCAACGTCCCACCACCTATGCCTCGCGGGCCGGAATACGTCCTGCTGGGACTGGCGGCCATCCTCTGGGTCTTGAGCATCGCCGTGACCATCCGGCAGCGACGAAGCCGGTTCCACATCGTCGATTGAACCGGCGCGGTCGCCCTTGCCAAAGCCATTGATTTAGGTTTGAATTCGATTTAGCTGCCGGCCTTATCGACTGTTTGGGGGGACGATGGGGATTCTGCTGACCTTTAATCAGACCTATCAACCGGTGCTTGGGAGCATCCTGCTGTCGGCGCTGGTCGCCGGACTTCCGCTCTACGTCCTGTTCGTCCTGCTCGCGATTCTCCGTCTTCCCGCCTGGCAGTCCGCTCTTGCCTCGATGCTCACCGCATTTCTGCTGGCCTGGGTCGTGTGGGGCATGCCGTTCGGCGTGACCGTCGGCACCGCCACGGAAGGCATGGCCTTCGGCCTGTGGCCGATCAGCTGGATTGTGCTCAACGCCGTCTTCTTCCATAACCTGACCGTCGCCAGCGGCGACTTCGACGTGATCAAACGCGCCCTCACGCGCCTGACCACAGACCGCCGGCTGCAAGCTCTGCTCATCGCGTTCAGCTTCGGTGCTCTCCTCGAGGGCATCGCAGGCTTCGGAGCGCCGGTGGCGATCACGGCCTCCATCCTGGCGGCCCTGGGGTTCGAGCCGATCACCGCAGCCGTCCTGGCGTTGCTCGCCAACACCGCGCCGGTCGCTTTCGGTTCGATCGGGATCCCGGTGGTGACCCTAGGCGCTCTGGTGGCGCCGATCCTCGGCCACAAAGATGCGACGTCAACCACGCTCGCCCTGTCCGCGATGGTCGGCCGGCAGCTGCCGCTGTTTTCGATCCTAATCCCGGCCTATTTGATCGTGGTGCTCGCCGGCTGGAAGCGGATGCGCGAGATCCTCCCCGCCGTGTTGGTGACGGGCGTCTCATTTGCGATCGTCCAGTTCCTCGTTTCGAACTTCGTCGGTCCTGAGCTCACCGACATCCTCGCCGCGCTCGTCTCGATGGGCTGCCTCGCCCTGCTGCTTCGCTTCTGGCGGCCCGCAGAGGTGTGGCGTTTTGCGCACGAGGTTGCGGTGCCAGTGGTACCAGGACGAGTACCGAGCGCGTCAGGGTTGCCGGTCACAGCCGCAGCAACCGGTGCTTCAACTTTCGACGCCGTCGATCCGCCAGGACGCATCCTTCGCGCTTTCTCGATGTACATCCTTCTTGTCGTCGTCATCCTCGTCGGGCAGATGGGCAACCTTCCTTTTTTCGCCGGCCACCCGGTCGGCGACGTCAAGACGGCGCTCGCTGCGCCGGCCAACATCACCGCTGACCTGAAGTGCGGCACGCCCGCCTTCAAGCTGTGCCCCCTGCCGTGGATCGGTCCTGACCCGGCCAAGGACCGGCAGACCTTCAAGTTCCCCGACTGGAACTTCTACTGGCCAGGCACATATGACATCGTCAAAGGAAAGCCGGTTTCCCTGATCTTCCGCGAGAAGCCCATCGTCTCCAAGTCGACCGAGTACCCGCTCACGTTCGACTGGAACTTCCTGGCCGCGGCCGGATCCCTGGTCCTGTACGCGGGCCTCATCGCGTTCCTGTTGATGCGCATCTTCGGCTCGCGGGTGAATTTCCTCGCGGTGTATGGTCGGACGCTGCGCCAGCTCGCGCTTCCCATCGCCACCATCGCTTTGATCCTCGCGATCGCGCAGCTGATGAACTACGCAGGCATGACCTCGAGCCTCGCCATCGCTCTTTCCAAGACGGGGGTCATCTTCCCGTTCGTGGCGGCCTTCCTCGGCTGGCTGGGCGTTTTCCTGACCGGGAGCGACACTTCGTCGAACACACTTTTCGGCCCGCTTCAGGCCCAGACGGCCCAGCAGCTGCACAACGTGAGCCCGATCCTCACGGCGGCCACGAACTCATCCGGCGGCGTGATGGGCAAGATGATCAGCCCGCAGAACCTGTCTGTTGGAGCGGCCGGGGTCAACAAGGTCGGCTCGGAAGGAGCGATCTTCCGGCGGGTGATCGGCTACAGCCTCATTCTCACAGCCGCCGTCGGGGTCGTGGCGATGATCGAGGCTTACGCAATCCCGGGAATCATCCCCTCGCCGTAGCCAACGGGCGGTTGTGCTAGGTAGTACCGCCCCTCCCGGCCGTGGCCTTCGGCCAGGTCCGACCTCCCCGCGTGGTGGGGAGGCCAGGTGCCGAGAGCGGGAGTCGAACCCGCACGTCCTTGCGGACATCGGTTTTTGAGACCGACGCGTCTGCCTGTTCCGCCACCTCGGCGCTCTGGTGAGGAGCCTCGACCATACTAATTGGCTCATGCGAGCCGCCCTCATCCTGTGCCTGGGCGTCCTCCTGGCCGCGTGCGGACCCAATCTGGCCCCCGCCGCCACGGTCAGCCCATCGGGCTCGCCTGCATCGGTGGCGTCGGCGCCCCGAATCCAGCCGCCGCCGGTGACACCTCCGATCCCGCCCGGCACCAACCTTCCCGCCTTCGCCTGTGCCGATTCGAGCGGTGGCAAGACCGGCGTAGCCAACCTCGTCACGGCGCGGGTGGCCGAGCAGCCTGGTTACGACCGCTTCGTGCTCCAGTTCGACTCGGCCGTGCCCAGCTACACGGTCAAGCGCCAGGCTTCGCCGGTATTCACGTTCGGAGCCAGCGGCCAGACGATCACGCTGAGCGGAACTTCAGGCGTCCTGGTGAACGTCCAATCGGCAACCGGGGCCAACAGTTTCACCGGGTCGACCGACCTTACGCATGGCGAATACATCGCCCTGAAAGAGGCCCGCCAGACGCAGGATTTCGAAGGTCACCTTTCATGGGGACTCGGTCTTAGCAAGCCCGCCTGCCTCCGTGCGTTCACGCTCGCCGATCCGGCCCGGCTGGTGGTCGATTTTTCAACCACGTAACCACAACGAACCCGATTCGAAGCAACAGCGGTTAACCTTCCCCGGCGAATGGCCATCCAGCAACCGCCCGCTCAAGCCGTTCCACAGCAGGCTGCACCGCCGACCTCACCGAAGAAGGGAGGCTGCTTCGGCCGCGGCTGTGGCTGCGGGTGCGGCGGCTGCCTGCTGGTGGTGCTGCTAGCCGTTTTGCTCGTGGGAGGAAGCGGCTACTACTTCTTCGTCGTGCAGGCCCAGGCCGCGGTGGCCGCGCCGGCCGCGCTCGTGGTCATCAACCAGCCGGTGGATGTCGATGGCAACCCGGGCATCGCCGGCGAGGCGCTCAACCCCAACCACACGGTGCACACCGGCGCCGGCGGCCATGCGGCGATCCAGTTCCCGGATGGCTCGTACGTCCGCATGTCGCCTGACACGCGAGTGACCCTCACCGCGGCAGAGCTGCAGAAGAACGGCTCTCTGCAGTCGGCGAGCGTGGTCCAGAAGATCGGGCGGACCTTCACCTCCGTGCAACACCTCGCCACCGGCGCGAGCTTTCAGGTCGGCGGCCACTCTGTAAGCGCGCAGGTCCGCGGCACCCAGTTCGAGGTCCTGGTCCGCAGCAACGGCACGAACCTGATCAAGGTGTTCGACGGCACGGTCACCGTGGCCGGTGCGACCACCGTCAAGGTGACGGCAGGCCAGCAGATCGATGCCGACGCCCAGGGCCGGCTTTCCAACCAGCGGGCGATCCAACCCGAAACGCAGGATCCGTATCCGCTGACCGCGCAGTGCTCCACGTCCGCGTCGAGCGGCAACACGTCGGGCACGATGCAGTCATCGAGCGGTGAGAACCTGACCAACGGGCAGACCGCAGAGAGCGACTACAACTCGCCGGGCGGCAACCTGACGCTCGCCTTCTGCTACCCGGGCAGCCTGATGAAGGTGACGGTGACAGACCCGACCGGCCGCGCGATCGCGAGGCAGGGTACCGCGCCGCTGATCGTCAAGATCTCCAACGGTCCCCCCGGGGTCTACAAGGCGATCGTGACCGCGCTCAACGTGCCGGCCACCGGAGAGGCGTACTCCCTCGTCTTCGCGACCGACGCGGCATGCGCCTCCGGCAACGTCGACACCGGTACTGTCGTGCGCCAGACCCTGAGCAACTCGCAGATCGCGAGCGCGCTCTCCCAATCGGGCTCAACGGGCATCACGCTCCAGGTCCAGGGCACCTCCCCCACCTCGGCGCGCATCTTCTATTCCTCCAACCTCGGCGGCCTGCCGGTCTCCTGGACGATCGACTTCTACGCGGCGACTCCCAACCTCGGGGCGGTGATCACGCAGGTGACGGTGCGCGGGATCAACGTGACGACGCAGGTGATCTCCAGGCTGAGCTCGGTTGGAGGCAACTCCATCACCTCAATGCCCACGGGGTTCAGCGTCGACCGCGTGTATTCGTGCAACACGCCCGGTGGCGACGACATGATGGTGATCGAGGGCCACCGCCCCGGCTAGATCGCCAAGCAAGGGCCCGAAGCCGTCTCCGTTGGACTGCCTGTGAGCTATCTTTCCCGGGCAATATGTCAGCAGTAGCCGCCCGAACTCCCGCTCGACGTCGTGGTGGACGCCGGGTGCTCATCGTGGTGGTGCTGTTGATCGTGATCGTCGGCGGCGGGATCTTCTGGCTCAACAGCTCCGCCCAGGCGGCCGTCAACGTCTCCGCGACGCTCACGGTCTACCAACCTGCGGCGTCGATCGAGCGCAAAGGCAGCGGCGCCTTCGCCGTCGCCTCGTCAGGGGCCCAGGTCCAGGCGAGCGACTCGGTGAAGACCGACACGAAGGGGCGGGCCTCGATCCAGCTGCCGGATGCGACGTTGACCCGCCTGGCGAGTGACACCGAGGTCACGCTCGACACGGCTCACTTCACCAAGAGCGGGGCTCTGCACGACGCCAAGCTCACCGAGAAGATCGGCCGGACGCTCACGAGCGTCCAGCACCTCGTCTCGGGGGCCACGTTCCAGGTGGCCGGGCAATCGGCTGTCGCCTCGGTTCGCGGCACGAAGTTCGAGGTCTACATCAAGGCCGATGGCACGATGCTCGTGAAGTTGTTCGACGGCGTGCTGGACTTTGACGGTAAAAACCACGTCCACCTCACAGCCGGGCAGCAGGCAACTGCCGACCCGCAGGGCAACATCGGGCCCGCGGGCCCCATCCAGCCGGACCCCAATGATCCATTCGGCCCGGCGCTCGACGCTTCGGCCGCGGTGAATGTCGGCACCACGCCAGGCACCGAGCAGGACTACATCGGAGCGCCCATCCACAACGGCGATCAGCAGCAGTACAAGTACAGCTACGCAGGCGGCACCCTGATCAAGGCTTCGCTCGGTTATCCCGGCAGCGCCATGCAGCTGAAGATCCAGGGGCCGGACGGCCAGATGCACACGGGCAACGGCCATTCACCCATCGTCGTGGTGGTCAACAACGCGCCGCCGGGGATCTACAACCTGTTCGTGGTCGGGGTCAGCGGACTCGGCGCGGTCGGCGAGGAACCGTTCCTGGCCGTGGCCGCGGTTGAGCCATGCGTTAGCTCCGACATCGACCAGAACGGCGCCGTTCGTCGCGGCTACACCGCCACGGACCTTGCCGCGGCCGTGCAGGTGTCAGGTCTCTCCAACCTGAGCGTGACCATCGCGCCCAACTCGCCTGCGGGGGCGATCGTGACGGGCAAGGGGACTTACGACGGCGTTGGGTGGACGGGTTCCGTCCTCCTCGTGCCGCACGCCGGCGTGGTCGAGATCATGGCGGTCGGAGGAACCGTCTTCGGAGTGAGCGTGCCGGCTCAGCAGATCGTTCAGCAGATCGGGTTCGCGATCGGCCAGGACCCGACGAATCTCAACATGGGATTCATCGTCGACCGCCTGTTCGCATGCAACAGCGTGGTCATGATCGACGGACGCCACTCATAGCGCTTCTGCCTCGCGTGGCAGGGGCGGCCGGGTTCAACCCGGCCGCGACTTTGTCTCCATCGACTCCCCGCGCCGCTGGGAATCCCTAATTCGAAAATCCAATCCCCAGGAAGATGAGCAGCCCCGTCGGCGTAGCCGACCGGGCGATGAGAAGGAACCTGAGGTTCCTTCTCATATTTCTTTCTAGCGGAGGCCGAAGACTCGCTGGGCGAAATGCATCACGAGGGTCAGGCCCGAGCCTTCTAGCAGCCACGCGACCTCGGCCGCGCCCACCACCAGGACGAGCACGGCGCTCAGCCCGATGCTTCCGCGATGCATGACCGGCTGCAGCCAATGAAGGCTGTCGGGGTTGCTGCCGGGCGAGGTGAGCGCCGACTCCAGGGCGTCGAGCAGCTCTCCGGCCGTGGCGGGACGGCGATTGGGGTCGCGATCCATCGCCTGCTGGAGCACCGACGCGAACGACACCGGCAGCTCGGGCACGATGTCGCGAACGCTCGGCGGCAGCTCGTAGAGGCGGCGGCTCAACGTTTCGATCCAGCTCTTCGACGAAAACGGCCGGCGCCCCGTCACCGCTTCGAAGACGACCGCCGCAAGCGAGTACACGTCCGCACGACCATCGACTTCGCGGCCGACCAGCCGCTCCGGCGCGACGTAGTCGGGGGCGACCGGCCCGCCGGCACTTGGCCCGGTATTGAAGGAGGCGACGGTGCCGAGACCGAAACCGGTCAGCAGGGTGCGCCCATCGTTGGCGAGCAGGATGTTCGCGGGCTTGACGTCGCGGTGGATCGCCGCGCGCGAGTGGGCGTAGTCCAGGGCGCTTGCGATCGGTCGCAGCAGCGCGATCATGCCGAGCGGCTCGTACCGGTCACCCTCTTCGAAGACGTCGTCGAGGGTCCTGCCGGCGACCAACTCGGTGACCAGGTACGGTGACTCGCCCTCGTATGAGAGCTCATACAGGCGGGGAATCGCCACGTGCTCGAGCGCTACGTACGACCGGAGCTCCAGCAGGAACCGGCGCGAAAAGCTGACGTCGCGCGCAACATTCGCGCCGATGGTCCGCACCGCGACACGTCGTTGCAGGCGCGGATGCTCGGCCTCGTATACCGATCCCAGGCTGTCGGTCTCGATTTCACGCAGCACGCGGTACCCGCCCACGTGATGTCCGTTGCTCGAAGCCTTGGATCTCGACCCGTTCTTGTCCGTTGGTGCGCCCTGCGCGAGCCCTGCCTGCGGGCCTTCCTGTGCCACGAACCCTGAACTTTAGGCCACCGGCCGGGAATTACGTACCGAACAGGTGTCCCAACATCCCGGACCGCCCCTCCCCTCGCTCCGCGAGGACCTCCCCACAGGGTGGGGAGGCCAGGGGAGCCCTGGTGTCGGCGAGAGGATTTGAACCTCCACGCCCTTTCGGGCACCAGCTCCTAAGGCTGGCGCGTCTGCCGTTCCGCCACGCCGACTAACCGACCGAAACGATATGCGAGCGAGCGCTAGAAGTTCTCGATCTCGACCGGCTCGATCCTGCCGGCAGTGTCAAAACAGAAGATCCGCGACAGGAAGTACATCTCGCCCTCGATCGACCGCCGGATGTTCTTTTCCTGGCGGAAACCGTGCTGCTCGCCCTCGAACGCGACGTAGGCGTACGGCAGCTTTTTCTTCTTGCACACTGCGACGAACTCCTCGGCCTGGCTTGGCGGAACGACCTCGTCCTCGAGGCCCTGGAAGAGAATCACCGGCACCTTGAGGTTGTCCGCGAAGTGGACCGCGGAACGATCCTTGTAAAGGTCCGCTCGCTCCGGATACGGCCCAACCAGGGTATCGACATACCGTGCCTCGAACTTATGCGTCTCCTTGATGAAGAGCTCGAGGTCGCCGATTCCGAAATGGCTGGCGCCCGCGTTGTAGAAGTCGCGCTTGGTCAGCGAAAGCAGCACGGTGAATCCTCCGGCAGATCCCCCGGTGATCGATACGCGGTCGCCGTCGGCCAGACCTTGCCCGACGAGGTAGCGAGCCGCATTGATGCAGTCGTCGACGTCGACGACGCCCCAGTTGCCGTTCAGGCGCATCCGGTACGCACGACCGTATCCGGACGATCCTCCGTAGTTGACATCGACGACGGCGATGCCGCGACTGGTCCAGTACTGGTACTCGAAGGCATAGGTCGGGCCGCCGGAAGCGGTCGGTCCACCATGGCAGTGCACCACCAGAGGTGGTTTCTCACCAGGAGGGGATTCGAAATCCTGGTTCCTCGGCGGGTAGTAGAACGCGTGCGCTGTGAGCCCACCCTCGGTCGGAAACTCGATGGGCTTGGGGATGCTCAAGCTGGCGGGATCGACGTGAGCCGGGTTGGAAACTCTGACGACCTCCTGGGCGCCGGAGCCGAGGTCGATGGTCAGCACGCGCTCGGCGAGAGTTGCAGACCCGGCGAACAACGCCACCTTGCCTCGGCTGGTCTGAACGTTGTGAAGGCTCGTGTAGAGGAGTCCGACCTGCTGCATCGCGCCGCCTGGGAGCTCGATTCGCCCGAGCTTTGTGCCTCCCGGCTCTGAGTAAAGACACACGATCTCGTCCGGCCCCGCGAAGGCATAGAACCGCATCCCGAAGGCCCATTGCGGAGCGCCGAACTCCGCGGAGCGCCGGCACAGCGATTCGTCGCCCTCCCCTCTTGCGCGGTAGAGGTTCCACCAGTCGCTCCGATCGGAGAGGAAATACAGATCGCCCGTTGGCGACCATTCGGGCTGAAGCACCGACTCGCGGTCGCTCCCTGCGATCTTGCGCGACGAGGTGACGTGCCCGTCGCGATCGAGCTCGCCGACCCAGAGCTCGCTGCCGTCCCACGGCATGTTGGGGTGGTTCCACGTGGTCCACGCCACCCGGTTTCCGTCGGGACTGAGCTTGGGTGAGGAGTAGAAATCGTTGCCCGACGCCACGGTGATCGCATCCCGTTCGCCAGTGCTGTCGAGCGAGACGAGCGAGTTGACCGCTTCGCGCCCACGGGTGGTGTGATCCTCGCGCACAGCGTAAAGGCGACCGCGGCGGTCGTCGACGACCATGTCGGCGTGGCGCACGTCCTCAGCGGGGGTGATTGGCCGCGGCTTTCCGCCGCGGTCCTGGCGGTACAGGCGCTGGTCTTTGTAGTTGGTGAACCAGACTGTTCCGCCGCTGACTGCGAAGTGGCCGCCTCCATATTCGTGGACCCGCGTCCGCGCGTTGAACCCGGGCGGTGTGACGTCGCTGATCGCTCCGCCGGGGTCCCGCCGGCACACCACTATGCGGCCGGCCTCGTCGGGTCGGAGCTCCGACCAGTACAGGTCTTCGCCATCCCAACGGAGCATCTGGTTGCGCATGTGAACTGTGCCTTTGAGCAAGAGGTCGACCGTGACCGTAGAAGCCCAGGACCCGTATGGAGCGACTTTCCGGGCGCTCATGCTTGCGGCCGTCTGACGATCAGCGCGTCGCCCTGGCCCCCACCGCCGCAGAGCGCCGCGGCGCCGGTGCGAAGGCCGCGCCGCTTCAGCTCGAGAGCGACGGTGAGCACGAGGCGCGCGCCGCTGGCCCCGATGGGATGTCCCAGCGCGACCGCGCCGCCGTTGACGTTGACACGGTCCTCGTCCAGCCCCAGCATCCGGGTCACGTTGAGCGCCACTGCGGCGAACGCCTCGTTGATCTCGATGAGGTCGAGGTCGCTCGAATCGAGGCCGGCTTTCTTGAGCGCGTTGCTCAGGGCCAGCGCCGGCACCGTGTGCAGCCACGAGTACCGGTCCGCACTCATGCCATGCGCGACGATCTCCACGAGTGGCTCAACGCGCAGCTTGCGCGCGCGCTCGGCCGACATGACCACCACGGCCGCGGCTCCATCGGAGATCTGCGATGCGTTGCCGGCCGTGATCGTCCCATCCTTGCTAAACGCCGGCTGAAGCTTGCCCAACGCCTCGACTGTCGTGCCCGGCCGCACGCCCTCGTCACGTTCGACCTCGACGGCTGCTCCGCGCTTTTGTGGCAGCGCCACCGGGATCACCTCGCCGGCCATCACGCCCGCGTTCCATGCCTTCTCGGCTCGCTGGTGAGACCTCGCTGCCCACGCGTCCTGCTCCTCGCGCCCGATCTCGAGCTCCCGATTGACCTCGTCCGATCCCTCGCCCATGTGCTGCTCGGTGAACGTCGACCAGAGGCCGTCATGGACCATGGAGTCGACCATCTCCGTGTTGCCCATCCGGGCTCCGAACCTTGCCTGCGGAACGAGGTAGGGAGCCTGCGACATCGACTCCATGCCACCCGCCACCACGACGTCCACCTCCCCGGCGCGGATCAGCTGGTCCGCCAGCGCGATCGCGTTGATGCCGGAAAGACAGACCTTGTTGATGGTGATCGCCGGCACCTCTTGCGGGATGCCGGCTTCGATCGCCGCCTGGCGGGCCGTGATCTGGCCGGCGCCTGCCTGCAGGACGTGGCCCATGATCACGTAGTCGACGTCCTCACCCTTCACGCCGGCACGCTCTAGCGCGGCACGGATGGCGTGAGCCCCCAGGCTTTTCGCCGCGACATCCTTGAACGCGCCCCCGAACCTGCCGAATGGAGTGCGCGCGCCAGCTACTATCACGGATGCCATGAGGCCAGTCTAAGGAGGCTAGGGGACGGATGAGAAACGCTTTGCTGGCGGTCGATCTCCAGGCCGATTTCGTCCAGGGTGGCAGCCTTCCCGTGCCGAACGGCATGCCGGTGGCCGCGATGATCGCCCGGCACATCCGCCACTTCAAGACGGAGTATCAGTTCGTCGTGGCGTCGCGTGACTACCACGAGGATCCATCCGACCACTTTTCCAACACCCCCGACTTCCTCGTGACGTGGCCGCCGCATTGCGTCATCGGCACCCCGGGCGCTGCGTTCGTGCCTCCCATCGCCAACCTCGTCCGGGAGAAGCTGATCCAGTGCGTCGTCAGCAAAGGCCGTCACAACGCCGCCTACTCGGCGTTCGAGGGATTCGACACGCGAGGACACGGTCTGCTCGACGTCCTGAAGGAAGAGCGCATCGACCACATCGACGTTTGCGGGATCGCCACCGACTACTGCGTGCGGTCGACCGCCCTCGACGGGCGCAAGAACGCCTTCCAGGTCCGCCTCCTGGTCAACCTGTGCGCGGCGGTCAACGAAGCGACGGGCCTGCAGGCGCTGGAGGAACTGAAGGCGGCCGGCTGCCAGGTCCAGGCCGCGACAGCACCGTAGATATGAGGGAAAACCCGGATGGTTTTCCCTCATCGCCAGGCGCTTCGCGCGTGGCTGCTCCCATTCCGGTATACGGAATTGGATTTTTCTAGAGTTTTCTCCTGGCCACGCTTGGGAGTCAATGAGAACAAAGTTGCGGCCGGGCGTAGCCCGGCCGCCCTTGCAACGCTAGTAGGTCTCTAGCGGCGCGCTCTTGTTGTTTTGCGGGTTGGGGTTGCGGCGCCGGCGTATTTGAAGGAGACGTTCAGCCGGATCCGGTAGGTCGTGACCTTTCCGTCCTCGATGGTCAGGTCCTGCCTCACCACCTCCGCGACGCGAAGGTCGCGCAGCGTTTTGGATGCGGTCTCGATGGCGCCCTTCGCGGCCGCCTCCCACGACTGGCTACTGGTCCCCACCAGCTCGGTCACCCGATAGACGCTGTCGGCCATGGCTGCCTCCTTATCAGTGAGCTGAGTTAGTTATGTGTGAGCTGAGTCAGTCGACATTGTCGCTCGCGCGAGCTTCCGCAGTTCCGGAAGCGCCTCGGCGATCTTTTCCGCGAGCGCCACGGGCTGCTCGCCGCGCAGGTAGATCACCTGTTCAGTGACGCCCAGCTCGAGGTATTGGGCGGACAGCTCCAGCAGCTGACCGCGATCCTCTCCGTCCCAGCCGAACTGGATCGACCGCCGGATCTCCGAGGCGTCCCGGCCGACGGCGCCGCATGCGTCCTCGAAGATCGGGGTAAGCTCCTTGACCCGCGCGGGGTCCCCGCCGGCGATGTTCCAGACGTCGCCGTAGCGTGCCACGAGCCGCAAGGTGCTCGGGCCTGACGCGCCGATCCAGAAAGGCGGGTGCGGCTTCTGGATCGGTTTTGGGTTGGCGATCGCGTCCTTGAAGTGGTAGTAGCGGCCGTCGAAGGTTGTCCGCTCCTCCGTGAACAGCGACTTGATGATGCGCAGCGATTCGCTCAAGCGGCCGACCCTGTGGTCGAGCCCCTCGAACCCGTACATCTCGTGCTCGATCTCGGCCCAGGCGGCGCCGATCCCGAACTCGAGCCGGCCGTTGGACAGGTGGTCGACGGTGACCGCCTCCTTGGCCAGGAGCGCGGGGTTGCGATACGTGTTGCCGGTCACCAGGCAGCCGATGCGCACCCGCTTGGTCGCTTCGGCCATCGCGGCCTGAAGGGTCCAGCCTTCGTAGATCGGGCGGTCCGGCCCCCCGCCGCCGATCGAGGCCAGGTGGTCGAAGTCCCATATGTGGTCGAAGCCCGATTCATCGGCGATGCGCCAGACGGCGCGCAGGTCTGCGATGGTCGTGTCCTGGCCGGAATTCTTGAGCCCAAAGCGAAGTGGATGCTTCATCTGATTCCTTTTAGTGATAGCGGGTCGGCTGGATGCGGATCGCAATGTGGTACTTCTCGGAGAAGACCTTCGGCGTCCAGTCCAAGCCCTGGATCTGCTCTCGATACTTGCGCACGAAATTCGGAACCCTGTATGCCGGAGGTTGCTCGGGATCAATTTTCGCCGTGCCGTCGATGCGCACTACGTCCTCTCCCACGCCGTCGGTGTTGAGGTGAAGGGCGACGTGCGGGTTCGCCTCGATGTCACGGACCTTCTGGCCGGGAATCGCGTAGATGAGGACGGATTCGCCGTCATCCCAAAAGAACCACACGGGCACCACGTGTGGGTGCCCGTCGCGACCGGCGGTCGCGAGCCAGATGATCAGCTCTCGCTTGAGCCGCGTTTGCACGTGCTTGCTGGGCACCGCTTTAGTTTGCGACTTTCCAGATCGTGGCAAAGTAGAGGCGATGGCTAAGACCGACGTGACCAAGAAGACCGAGGCGGAATGGAAGCGGGACCTGACACCCGAGCAGTTCCACGTGCTTCGCCAGAAGGGCACCGAGCGACCTTTCACCGGCGAGTACTGGGACACCAAGACCCCGGGCGCCTACCTGTGCGCAGGCTGTGGGGCCAAGCTCTTCGAGTCGGAGTCGAAGTTCGACGCGCACTGCGGCTGGCCGAGCTTCTACGCGCCGGCTGAGGATGCCCCGGTCCAGGAGCACGTCGACGACAGCCTTTTCATGGTCCGGACCGAGGTCACCTGCGAAAGCTGCGGCGGCCACCTGGGCCACGTCTTCGATGACGGACCGCAGCCAACCGGCCTGCGCTACTGCATCAACTCGGCTTCGATCAAGCTCAAACCAGAGAAGAAGACCGGCTAAACCCCGATCGGCTCCCTGACCAGCACGACCGTCGTGCGGCCGGGGTAGTAGTCCCGCTCGATGATCAGCGTGCGGGTGATCATGGTGCCGATACCCAGCTGCTCGCGCAAGCGGGCATCCTCCCAGGGGAAGACGTGCTCCTCAATCCGGCGAAAGGCGGCGGCCAGGTCCGGCACAATCTTCTGGCTGCCGATCACGAGGATCAGCCGGCCGGCGCCTGACGCATACGGCCCGATCTGGCTTCCACTGGCCGAGGTGACGACGAGCTGTCCCTCCTCGGTGACGGCCTGGACGCTTCCGAGCATGACGTCCGGCGCGGCGCCCAGCTTGCGGATCTCGTTCGCCTGCGCGCGGCGGTCCATCTTCAAAGTCCGCTTTCGGATGAAGTCGTGCTCCTCCGACTCCATGAGCTCCTTGAACACACCCGCGTCCTCGAGGGTTTTCGACTTCCCCGAGTGCACCTGCGCGCCCTCCGGAATCCGCTCCATCACCGCGACCTTTGCCTCAGCGGCCGAGTCGACGATCACAACTTCAAAATTTCGCGCCCGGAGCCTGGCTGCCAGAGACTCGAGATCGGCTTCGGAGGCGGGCTCTGAAGTTGAGCGTTTGTGTTGCCATCCTCCGGTTGAATAGTTGCTTTCGCAACTATATTCCGACAGGCCGCTAGGAGCCCTTGCGCGACTCCAGCATCTTCCTGACGATCGGGCTCGGCTCTTTGGGCTGCCAGGCCCGGTAGGCCTCGCGCACAGGGACCGGCCATTCGAGGTCCAGGTCGACGCGGGTGCCGGTCCTCGATGCACCCGCCAGTACGCGCAAGGCCAGCTCGAGCGTGCGTCGCTGCATCGGTCCGTCGTGAGGCATGCCAAAAGCGTGGCCGAATGGAAACTCGACGCCGACAATGCGCGGGGCCAAGCGCTCTTCAGCCACGGACGGCATCATCGTCACGGTCACGGTTGGTATTCCCGCCGCCTCGATCCATCGTGCCAGCACGGGCACGTTCGCGCAGCAGTCGGGTCAAGCCGGGGCGAGGATCAGACCATCTGCCGCCTCGCGTCGCAGATGGGCCACCAGCTCGGGCGCCGTCCTGTCGTGCCAATCTCGAAGGCTTCGATCCTGGAAGCCCATCACCGAGAGGTGCTCGGCCACGGTGCCGCCGATCACTCCTTCGACGGCCAGCTCGCCGAGCAGGTTCATCGGCAGCGCGATTTCGGGGTCGGCCAAGAGATCCTCGTCATTTATATGTAGATGCGCGACCCCGATCTCGCCGGCGGTCGACGCGACGGGGATCGCTCGCCAGCTCGGATCGCCCCATTCCGGATTCGTCTGTTCGCGCTCGAGGTCGAACGGCGCCTGCGAGCTCTTCAAGTACATGCCGGCCGACGTGAGCAGCGCGATGCGCGATTGGGCAAGGCGTTTCTCGAACGGCGTCCATACCGACTCCTCCTCGCCGGGGAACGGTCCCCGCCCCTCGTAGAGTGGGCGAAAGGTTCGCGGCAAGTACCTGAAGCTGTCGACGACCATCAGTAGGAGATGGTGCCGGTCACAACCGGCCTCACCGAGCCTCCGACATCGATGCGGGATGGAATTTCATTCGAAGCCGCATAGGTCAGCTCGATGTGGATGAAGCTCTGGCGGCCCATCTTGGTTCCCTGCTCGTTGACGATCGCGACATTCGAAGCCTGCGGCACGAGGCCATGCCTGACCGCGAAGGCGCCCAGCGGGCCGCTGCCCGAACCCGTCGCCGGATCCTCAGGGATGTCCAGTGAAAACATGCGGCTGTAGAGGCGGTTGCCACCGACCGCGGCGAAGATGAACGCGCCAAAGGCATCCGTCCCTTTCAAGACTTCGCTGAGGAGCTCAAGGTCGAGCGTCGCTTCGTCGACCGCGCCGGCGTCACGCAGCGCAAAAAACAGGAACGGGTTTCCGGTGCTCGCGACCTGGACGGGGACGTCAGGCACCAGGTCGGCTTCTACGAGTCCGATTGCTCCTGCGGCTTGAGCGCGCCGCCGCTCGACAGCGCCGCACGTGAGCTCGGGATGTGTCATCCAGAAGCTCAGGCCGTCGGGCCCTTTCACGCCGCGAACTTTCACGGGTCCGACTCCCTCTTCGAGGACGAACTCCAGGGCCCCACCCGGGACAAGCCCCTCTGTCGCCAGCACCCACGCCGTGCCGACCGTCGGGTGTCCGGCGAACTGCAGCTCGCTGGCCGGCGTGAAGATGCGCACCCGGGCGGCATAGGCGGTGTCCGCCGGCGGCAGCACAAACGCGGTCTCGGAGATGTTCATCTCCTTGGCGATCCTCTGCATCACGTCGCTTGGAATGTCCTCGGCATCCAGCACCACGGCCAGCTGGTTGCCGGCCAGGGGCTTCTCGGCGAAGACGTCGACCGTGTGGATGCGATGACCCGGTTTGGTCACGACCTCATCACCATGCAGGTGGTGGTTCCGTGCGCGAGGAGCTTGCCCGTGATCTCCGCGATCAGCCTTCCCTCTGCGGTGGCCACCCTCCCGCCTCGATAGAGGATCGTGCCCTCGCAGCGGACACGGCCGCTCTCCAGGGTGATCGGCCGGACGAAGTTGACCTTCGTCTCGAGCGTCGTGTAGCCCTCACCCTGGGCCAGGGTGGTCTGCACCGCGCAGGCCATGGCCGAGTCGAGGATGGTCAAGGCATAGCCGCCGTGCACGACGCCGATCGGGTTGTAGAGGTACTCGCCAGGCGTCCCGACGAAGACGACTCTCCCCTCCTCGGCCTCTGCGCCGGTGAAATCCATGGTCGCCGCCATCGGTGGAGGCGGCAGCCGTCCTTCGAAGACCGCTTTCATGAACTCGAGCCCGCTCATGGCCGATCCGGCCTCCCGTAGTCCGGCGGGGTCGTACCAGGTATAGGTGCGTGACCGGTTCACAGTCATGAAAAGGCCGAGTAGATCGCCAACATTCCAAGCACCGCGATCGCCATGCCGCTGACGATGCTGATGCCGCAGACCAGGGCTGGCGTCAGGCGCGTGCGCAGCACCGAGGCGCCGACCGCCAGCACGCTCCACCAGGTCGCGGACCCCAGGAGCACTCCTCCGACCAGCACGGCCGGCTTCGAGAGTCCGGCCCCGGCGCCGAGTCCCAGGGTCGCCGCCAGGGCGGCGAACGAGATGATCGTGGCGGGGTTGGTGATCGTGAGCCCGAGCGTCGAGGCATAAGCCCAGGCCAGCCCGCGAGCGGTGACGGCCGGCGCCTGGCCTGCCTCCTGGCGCCGCTCGAGCAGGATCCGCGCTCCAAGCCCGATCAATACCGCACCCCCGATCACCGCCAGCGGCCGCCTGCCGCTTGCGATCGCGCTCGCCACCGCGGCGAGGCCAAAAGATGCCAGGGCGGCATAGAACCCGTCAGCCGTCGCAACTCCCAGGCCCGACACGAGGCCGTACATCCGGCCCCAGAGAAGAGTTCGCCTAAGGCAGAGAAAGAAGATCGGGCCGGGCGACGCCGCGACCGCGAAGCCGAGCGCAAAGCCCCGGAGCAGCAGGCTGAACACCGCGGTCTCTCATGCGCGAAATTGTAATTAGTGACGAGAGTGGGAACGGCTCGCGTGTCTCTTCTCGGTCCCTCTTGTAGCCTAGAAGTCCTGAAGGTCGGGCTAGGACTACCAAACGCGGACAGAAGCTTGCGCAGTGGCCGGCTGCTCGTCGATATCGCGCGCCGCGCGGACCAGCTCGGCTTTTCGTCTCTCGCAACGCTCGGCCGCATCGCGTATCCGAGCTACGACGAGCTTGTGACGCTGGGCGCGGCGGCAGGCGCCACGGACCGCATCGGCTTGATGACCGACGTCTTGCTCGCCCCTGTCCGCGAACCGGTCCTGCTCGCCAGGCAAGCCGCGAGCCTGGACCAGCTCTCGCGGGGGCGGTTCGTGCTCGGTATTGGAGTCGGCTCCCGACCGGACGACTTCACCGTCACGGGGTTCAACTTCAAAGACCGTGGCAAGAGGCTCGACGAGGCGCTCGACCTCATGCACCGTGCCTGGCGCGGTGAGCCGGTCCCGGGCACGGATAAAGCGGTCAGTCCTCGACCCGTCAACGGACATTCCGTGCCCATGATGTTCGGCGGTCGCGTCGACCTCTCCATCGAGCGGGTCGTCAAGTACGGGATCGGCTATACCCAGGGCGGCGGAAATCCCGAGGGTCTCAAGGGGATGATGGAACGCGTGAACGCCGCTTGGCAGACGGCGGGCAGGTCGGGCAAACCCGAGTTTCGCGCCCTCGTCTACTTCGCCCTGGGTGACGAGGTGCACGAGGAGGCGCAGTCCAACGTCATGGATTACTACGGCGACTGGGGCGAGGGCGTCTGGAAGGGTGCGGTGAAGACCGCGGACGAAGCCAGAGAGCGCGTCAAGGCATACGAAGAGGTCGGATGCGACGAGCTGCTGATGTTCATGACGGCGCCGTCGGCCACGCAGACTGACAGGCTGGCGGAGGCTGTCCTGTAGATCGGGCTCGAGGCCCGATCACGGTGTTAGCGGGATGCGCGAGCGATGATCCGGCGTCTCGTCACGCTCGGTGCCGTCGCGATCGGGCTCCTGGTGGCCGCGTTAGTCGCGGTTGTGGCCTACCAGTCGCTGCATGCCCCGGCGCCCGCGGCCGGCGGCGCCCTCACCCCGGAGAACTGCTCACCCGGCCCGTGCGCGGACGTGCAGGGTTTCACGTTGTGGCTGTCGGACGTCAACGTGAACGGCGACCTCGTCAGCATGCAGGTCAAGTTCCAGAACTCGAGCCCCTCGACGCACGCCTCGCCTGAAGACCTTCAGCTGATCGATGCCAGCAGGCACGCATCGGGCCTCGTCACGGATGCGCCGGGCTGCAAGACGTGGACGCGCCACGAGTTCAGCAACGGCGCAACCTTCGGCCCGATCAGCGTGTGCTTTCGCGTCAGCAACCCGACCCGTCCCTTCGTCGTGCGCTGGTCACCTGACCTGGGCCTCTTCTGCTGCGAGCATGACCTTCAGGTCACCTGAGACGGATTGCGACATCGGGGCGGTTGGTGATCAGGGCGGTGACCCTGCGGTCGGCGAGGAAACGCGCGATGCCGGGCTCGTCGTCGACGGTCCAGACCCACGCCGGGACACCATGGCGCTCGCAGTAACGCAGCACGGTGAGGCCCGCGAGCTCTCGGTGAACCGCAACGAAGTCGGCGTGGCAGCGCTGCAGCCGGCCGCGCGGAAAGAGCTCGCTGAGCCGCACGCGAAGCTTGTCCCAAGGCGGAAGGCCGGTGATCTCCTCGCCGATCGAGAGCCCGGCCTGTACCTGCGGAAACTGCTCCTTGATAGTGCGGATCGTGATGTCGGCGCCCGTGATGACGAGCTTGTCGACGGGGCTGCGGTCGAGCGCGGCCCGAACGACTTCGCCTTCGTAGCCGGTCTCCTTCAGGTCCAGATGGAGGCCGACGCGCCCGCCGGCGACGTCGAGCAGCTCGTCGAACGTCATCGCCTCGGAGCCGAGCTCCTGCGTCAGCTCGCGGTAAGCAAAGTCTCGGATGGCACGGCCGGAGACGGTGCAGTCGTCGTGGCAGATGACAGTCACGCGGTCCCTGGTCCTGCGGACGTCGAACTCGACGAAGTCGACACCAAGCTCGATGGCCCGGCGGTAGCGCTCTGCCGCCGGCACACCATCGACGACCAGTCCTCCCCGATGAGCGCTGATCAGTGGTCGCACAGGACGCAAGCTTTGCATGTCATCTTGCCAATCCACTTTGCGGAGAAAGACACTTAGCGAGTGATCGCGCTGCATCCGACCATCGTCATCAGCGGGGCCACGGGTGCTGTAGGTTCGGCGACCGCGGCCGCTCTCGCACGCCGTGGGGCCCGCGTGGTCCTGATGGCCAGGCCGTCCGAGCGACTGGACACGCTGGTTGAGCGCCTGGGCGGCGCTGAAAACCGGGTGTCGCAGGTACCAATCGACCTGGCGTCGATGCGGTCGGTGCGCTCCGCCGCGCGCGAGATCAACGGGGCCGGAGGCCACATCGATGCGCTGCTGAACGTTGCGGCGACCTTCGTGACGCGCTACCAGAAGACGTCCGACGGCTTCGAGCACATGCTCGCGACTAATTACTTCGGACCATTCCTCCTCACCAACCTGCTGCGGGACCGGCTCCTGGGAGGAGGTCGCGTGGTCACCGTGGCCGCGCCGTCGACCACTCGCGTCGACATGCAGCGACTGTTCTCGAAGGAGCATTTCGATGCCATGCACAGCTTCGGCGCCACCAAGGCGCTTGACCTGATGTTCACGTTCGAGCTGGCAAGACGGGCGAAGCGTTGGGACGTGCGGGCGAACGCGTTCCATCCGGGATTGGTGCGTTCGGAGCTCATGAGCGAAGCGTCGCGACCCATCCGGATGGTTGCGCGGCTCGTCTCGCGCTCGCCGGGCCGCGCCGGGCAGGACCTCGCCGATCTCGCGATCTCACCCGCGCACGCCGGCACCACCGGCTGGTTCTTCAAGGGCACGCAGCGGATCGAGCCGGCGAAGACCGTCACCGATGAGGCCGCTCAAGCCGCCCTGTGGCGACGAACCGCCGAGCTGGTGGAGATGGAGATCGGCGGTTTTTGATTGGCGCCGCCGGCGCCCTCCAGAACCTCGCGAGTTCTTCACAACGCGCTCACAACTGCCGGGAAAGATGATCCTCAGTCGTCAATCTCGTTCACAAGGAGTGGTTCACATGAGACGCGGTTTCGGTTTGATCGGATTGGTGGTCACGGCCATCTTGCTCACCATCGTCGGAGTGATCGCCTACAACGTCGGGTGGTCGGATGGCGCGGCGACGCACGTGGCAGCGGGCACGGTGGCGCCGCCGTACTACTACGGCTACGGCCCTCAGGGGGGCTTCGGCATCTTCGGCTTCTTCTGGTTCCTGTTCGTCCTGTTCATCCTTTTCGCCCTGCTGAGATTCGCGTTCTTCGGACGCAGGCACTTTGGCGGCGGATGGGGCTACAAAGGCAGCCACGGTCACGGAGTTCCGCCAGTACAAAAAACGGAATTTGACGAGCGTATGCACGAGTGGCACAAGCATGCGCACGGCGAGCAGCCGTCCGCTCCAGGTTCAACGCCGCCACCACCTGACCAGCGCACGGTCTAGGCGAGTTGTCTGTAACTAGGATGGTCGCCGTGGCTCTTCTAGGGGTCCCCGCGAACTCACGCCATTGGCTCTGAGTTCGTGGGGTTAACCATCCTGGTGGTGGACGATGAGCCCCGTATCGTCCAGCTCGTCCGCGATTACCTCGAGCACGGTGGCTTCACCGTGCTCGTGGCGTCAGATGGGGCGGCGGCTCTGCGTACCGCGCGAACCGGACGTCCCGACCTCGTGGTCCTCGACCTCGGGCTGCCGGGGCTCGACGGGCTGGACGTCGCCCGCGCGTTGAGGCGCGAGGGCGAAGTGCCGATCATCATGCTGACCGCGCGGACCGAGGAGTCGGACAAGCTGGTCGGCCTCGAGCTCGGCGCCGACGACTACCTCACGAAGCCGTTCAGCCCCAAGGAGCTGGTCGCGCGGGTGCGCGCGGTGCTGCGCCGGGCCGAGGGCCTGCACTCGCCAACCGACGTCATCCGCGTCGGCTCCGACGTCGAGCTCGACGTGCCGCGGATGGAGGCCAGGTTCGGCGGCCGGCGGATCGAGCTGACGAAGACCGAGTTTCAGCTGCTCTCGACCATGGCCAGGCAGCCGGGCCGGGTGTTCACCCGGGCGCAGCTGCTCGATGCGGTGCGCGGGGTTGCGTTCGAGTCGTACGAGCGCGCGATCGACGCGCACGTCAAGAACATCAGGAAGAAGATCGAGAAGGACCCGCGATCGCCGCGGCATCTGCTGACGGTGTTCGGCGTCGGCTACCGGTTCGCCGAGCCGCCCGCGTGATGCAACGGGGTTGGGGCCCGCGGCCAGGCCGCCGCCCCCCATGGTGGCCAGAAGGCGAACCCTTCCCGCCTCGCAGGTGGGGCCGGCGCGGGCCGCCAGGATTCGTCCGGCGAATCGGGTGCTTTTTCATTGCGATCCTGGCTTGCGCGGTCCTGGCCGGCGCGGTTGTGGGAGGACTCATCGCCCGGCTGGGCGCCTGGCCCGTCGCTCTGCTTGCGGTGGCGTTTGCACTCCTACTCCTCACGGCAGGACTCGGCGGTTTGCGGCGGATGACGCGTCCGATGACCCCACTGATCGATGCCGCACAGCGGATCGAGGCGGGCGACTATTCGGTCCAGGTCCCTGAATCCGGTCCGCGAGACCTGCGATCGGTGGCCCGCGCTTTCAACGAGATGTCCGCACGGTTGAAGGCGAGCGACGAGCAGCGCCGGGGCTTCCTGGCTGAGCTGGCGCACGAGTTTCGCACCCCCCTGACCGTGATTCGAGGTCAGGCGGAGGCCATCGCGGACGGCGTCTACCTGGGCGATGCCGCGCATCTCACGCCAATCCTCGACGCGACGCAGACGCTGGACCGGCTGGTCGAAGATCTTCGAACGCTGGTGCTCACAGACGCCGGAAATTTGGTGCTGCACAAAGAGCCGACTGACCTGGGAGCCCTCGCCGCCGACACGGTGGAGTCGTTCAGGACTCAGGCCGACGGGGCGCATGTGACGCTGAGCTCAGAGGTCGCGGGCGACCTGCACCCGGTCGACATCGACCCGGCCCGCATCCGGAGCGTGCTCGGCAACCTGATGTCGAATGCAATCCGCCATACCCCGTCCGGCGGTTCGATCAAAGTCGGCGTCGGCGTCGGCGGCTCCGGCGAAGATGTGCTCGTGACGGTGACCGACTCCGGGGAAGGTATCCCGGCTGAGCTCCTGCCTCGCGTCTTCGAGCGGTTCGTCAAGGGTGCGAGCTCGCCCGGCTCCGGGCTTGGCCTGGCGATCGCCCACGACATCGTCACCGCCCACGGCGGCAAGCTCGAGATTCAAAGCACCATGGGGTCGGGGACGACCGTCCGCATGGTGCTTCTCGCGAGGACCGTTGGATAACAGCCGGATCGCTCGGCGCGACTTCCTCAAAGGCGCGGGCGCCCTCGGCTTCGCGGCTGTCGCGTGGCCGCTGGCCGGCTGCGGTCCGCAAGGAAGCTCGCCACCTCGCGCCGCGACCTCCAATCCACCCGTACGACGTCCCGGCGCCACGCCCATCAAGCACGTGATCGTGGACGTGCAGGAAAACCGATCCTTCGATCACTACTACGGATTCGCGCCGTTCGTAGGCAAATACGGCGTCCCGTCCGGGTACTCGCAGCCGGACGGGAGCGGCGGCGTCATAGCTCCGCACCACCTCACCAGCGGTTCGACGGCCGACATCGCCCACACCTGGACCGCGATGCACCGCGGATACGACGGCGGGAAGATGGATGGTTTCTACAAAGCCAACGGGGGCGGCGCGCTCGGCTATTACGGTCCGGCCGACCTTCCCTTCTACTACGGCCTGTTCGAGTCGTCCACGCTCTGCGTCAACTACTTCTCCTCGATCCTCGGCCCGACCTATCCCAATCGTTTCTACCTGGCCGCCGGCACCTCCGGAGGTGTTACCACCAACGGGGTCTGGGGATACGGAGTGCTCGACTACCCGATCATCCTCGACCTGCTGGACGAGGCCGGGGTGACATGGAAGGTCTACAACATCGGGCTCGACAGCGTTTCGGGCGGCGAGTCGGATAACGTCTTCGTCTTCTGGAGGAAGTGGGCGCGAGATCAGCGCACGACCGCCGTCAAGAGCGACTACCTGCAGGACCTTCAGGACGGCCGGCTGCCCCAGGTTTCGTTCATCGTCCCCAGCTTTTCGATGGGCTGGGACGAGCACCCGCCCGCGGATGTTTCCGTGGGCATGGGAATCCAGCGGGAGCTCATCACGGCCCTGCAGCGGTCAACCGCGTGGGCCGGCGCGGCTTACATCCTCACGTACGACGAGTCGGGAGGATTTTTCGACCACGTGACCCCGCCCCGGCTGGATGTCTACGGCCTTGGCATCCGAGTTCCGACGTGGGTGATCTCACCCTTCGCCAAGCCAGGCCACCTCGAACCGGCCCTCTACGAGCACGGCTCGGTGCTCAAGTTCATCGAGGCGGTGTTCGGGCTGCCGACGCTCGCCTCGATCAATCACAAATTCGACTCGTCGACCCCCGGCGGGCCTGAGAACGAGGCGGCGGGCGCGCAGGCCCTGGGACCGCCGGCGCCCCCTCGGGACGGGTCGGATGCAATCGGCAACTTGCTGGAGTGCTTCACCTTCTAATCAGCGCGCAAAGGGCGCAACATCTGGAATGATTCAGGGGGAAGTTGGCGAGGGGTAAATCGAAACCTATGGGCCGGGTGGGTCGTACCGGACCTCAAATCTCCGGGCGCCCGTCGCGAGCGCTCGAGGGTGAGGATCTGGATACCCAGCGCTGGGAAGACGCGCGCCACTGGATCAGCATCTACGCCGACCTCCTCGAGTTCAAACGAGGGATCCTGGCCCGGGTGCGGCGCGACGTGGCCAACCTGCAGCCCCCGGCCCAGAAGGCCGCCGCCACCGACCTCAAGATCATCGAGACCCAGATGCAGGGATATCAGGTGCGCCTCGACCTCTGGTACCTGCGCGTTTGGGAGCTCCAGGGGCTCTGGGTGGATCCCACCGGCCGGGTCGTTCGCCACCACGGCCGCGAGGTGTCGCTGACCAAGCGCGAGTTCCAGCTCCTGCAGTTCTTACTCGATCATCCCCACAGATTCTTCACCACCTCGCAGATCCTGGGTCAGGCCTGGGC